>CAZUAY010000009.1:17544-26961 GCA_964618405.1 uncultured Lentisphaerales bacterium | reverse complement strand
CGACAGTGCTATGCTTCAAATAAATCGGAGTCGCTTATACCCCGTGAACGGTTACATAAGTTTTTACTCTCTTTCTTCAATCAGTCTCTGGTTGAAGATCGTTACCACAGCAGAGCTTAAGCTTAAAAACTACGGATGGCGGCAGCCAGCGCATTGCCAAATTCGCTGCATTTCAGCTCGGTAGCACCTTCCATCAGGCGTGCAAAATCGTAGGTTACCTTCTTGGAGGCAATCACCTTATCCATCGCCTTGATGATGAGGTCTGCGACTTCCGTCCAGCCCATGTAGCGGAACATCATTTCACCTGAGAGGATCAGCGATCCCGGGTTGACCTTGTCGAGGTTCGCATACTTCGGCGCAGTGCCGTGTGTGGCTTCGAAGACGGCCGTTCCCGTAACGTAGTTGATGTTGCCCCCCGGAGCGATGCCAATGCCACCCACACAGGCGGCAAGCGCATCGGATGCGTAGTCGCCGTTGAGGTTGAGCGTTGCAATGACGCTGTAGTCGGTTGGGCGGGTGAGGATCTGCTGGAGGAACGCATCGCAGATGCAATCTTTGACGATAATTTCCTTGCCGGTCTTTGGATTCTTGAACTTACACCAAGGTCCTTGGTCGATCAGCTCCGCACCGAATTCTTTCTGGGCGAGAGCATAGCCCCAATCGCGGAAACCGCCTTCGGTGAACTTCATGATGTTGCCCTTGTGCACAAGCGTCACACTCGGGCGATCGTTGTCGATGGCATAGTGCATCGCCGCGCGAACGAGGCGCTCGGTTCCTTCCTTGGAGACAGGCTTGATCCCGATGGAAGAAGATTCGGGGAAGCGAATCTTATTCACGCCCATTTCATTCTGCAGGAAGTCGATAACCTTTGTCACTTGTGGCGTCCCAGCCATCCATTCGATGCCTGCGTAGATGTCTTCTGTGTTTTCGCGGAAGATCACCATGTCGGTCAGTTCCGGACGTTTGACAGGCGAAGGGACGCCTTCAAACCAGCGTACGGGGCGGAGGCACACATAGAGATCGAGTTCCTGCCTCAGCGCAACATTGAGCGAGCGGATGCCGCCGCCCACGGGCGTAGTGAGAGGGCCTTTAATACTGACAAGATTGTCGCGCAGCGCGGTGAGCGTTTCTGAGGGCAGCCAGGTATTGGGGCCATAGACTTCATTTGCTTTTTCGCCAGCATACACCTCCATCCATTCCACCTTGCGTTTGCCGCCATACGCTTTCTCGACGGCGGCGTTCCAGACGTTCATGGCAGCGCGGGTAATGTCGGCACCGATTCCATCGCCCTCGATGAACGGAATGATTGGGTTGCTCGGGACGCTCAGAACGCCGTCTGAGGCCATGGAAATAGGCGAGCCACTTGAAGGAATGCTAATTTTATCGTATGCCATTTGAAAGTCTTTTCGTTGGAGGTGAAACAGGTAAAAACACCGCTAAATTGTACTGTGAATCGCCTCATTTTGTCAATGATCGATTACAGTTTACGACGTGTTTATAAAAGACGCTTGCTCGTAATGACGAAGTGTTCTACAATGGGAACCTGTTAGGTCGTATTCAATCAACAATCACAACACAAGGAAAATAAAATAAAATGAGTGACGAAATTGTAAGAATGCCTTTGATCGGAGATAAAGCACCTACGTTTACGGCAAAAACGACGCAGGGTGACATCAACTTCCCAAAAGACTTTGAAGGAAGCTGGCTTGTATTCTTCTCGCATCCGGCCGATTTCACGCCTGTATGCACAACGGAGTTTATGACGTTTGCCACGATGCAGAAAGATTTTGAAAAGCGCGACTGCAAACTTCTGGGGCTTTCGATCGATAGCCTCTATGCGCATATCGCGTGGTTGCGAACGATCAAGGAGAAGATCAGCTATAACGGTATGTCGGATGTCGAGGTGACGTTCCCGCTCATTGAAGATTTAAAAATGGATGTGTCGCGAGCCTTCGGCATGTTGCAGCCCGGAGCCAGTACGACACAGGCTGTTCGCGCTGTTTTCATCATCGACCCCAAGAGCATCGTTCGTGCGATCCTGTATTACCCGCTGTCGAACGGTCGCAACATGGATGAAGTGATGCGTTTGTTGATCGCGATGCAGACCTCGGACAAATACGGAATTGCGACACCAGCGAATTGGCAGCCCGGCGACGACGTGATCGTCCCGCCCCCAGGTTCCTGTGGTGTGGCGAAGGATCGAACCCTGACACCGGATCCAGATGTCAAGGTTCTCGATTGGTTCATGTCCCTGAAGAAATGTCCTGAGATCAAGTAGGGATTTGAAGATTGTTTGGGACGAAAATGACGGGAGTGACCGCATTGACTTGGGTGTCAAGAATGTCACTACCGTCATTGAGGATTCCCGTCACATGGGTCAATAGAAAGAAGAAAAGAATAAATAAAAAATATTTTTAAATCCACATTTTCCCCCTTGACGTGGCGGTTCGAAAGATAGAGAATACACAAGCGCAGAGGCAACAGCGCGGTTCCGTGTCTGGAGTGGTCGCAACCACCGGGCGGGGCCGATTGCCTTAAGCCGCAGTATTTATGCTACGGTGCAACACGAAGAAAGAAAGTGTTTCTGTCGCGACGCCGTTTACGTCGTCGCGAGCCTATGGCCTCGAAAACAACTCAAGCGATAGCGCGCGACACCAGCAAAGACGTTTTGTCTCCATTCAGGAGCTCGAACGTCTGTGTCAAACAAGCTGCGTATTTCGCCACTACTATGAAGACGGGCCTGGGTGCGTCCGTCTCCGGTGAGGGGAACGATCAAGACGATGGTCTTGCCTTAGTCGATGTAACCAACCCCGAATCGCCGGAGTTTCAAAAACTCTGGCTTCTTTACAACACAGCGTTTCCCCAAGATGAACGGCGTTCCCTTTTCGAGCATAAGCTTGTGCAGGGAGATCAGCGTTTCCATTTTGCGGCTATTCGCTACGAAGGGCTCACGGCGGGTTTTTTGGCCTACTGGGAGTTGCATGATCTGCTGTTCATTGAACATTTTGCGATTGAGCCAGAATTTCGCTCGGAAGGTATTGGAAGTCGTGTGATCGAAGATCTTCAGTACGAGGCAGACCGAATGATAGTTCTGGACGTCGAACCAGAAGATGAGTCTGTCAACGCGGTGAGACGTGTCCACTTCTATGAAAAGCACGGATTTCGGTATTGTCGTAAGCCTGTTGTGCTTCCGACCTATTGGGCTGCTAAGCCGATTGCATCGAACTTAATGGTGTGGGCACCCAACAACTCAAAGCTAACGCAAAAGCAGATTCTCGACAGCATCAGTCGTGGGATTTACCACATCAATGTGGCCCATAAAAACCTTCGGCGTTCCGTCTAGCAAACGGTTCTTTGGAGCATTTTATAAGTCTGTTCATATTGCTCGAAAAGTTCAGCGATGATTTCAGCGCAGGGACGGATCCTGGTGCACATGCCCGCCACTTGTCCGGCCATGAGGGAGCCCGTGTTGACATCGCCTTCGAAAACGGCACGCCGAAGTGACCCGAGCGTGAAGTGCTCCAGATCTTCCATTGTGGCGCCTTCCTTCTCGCGTCTGATGTACTCAGCGGCCATCTTATTCTTAATGATTCTGACGGGTACGCCGTTGATGCGTCCCGTAACGGTCGTTGCCGTGTCGTTGGCTTTGATGACGGCCTGCTTGTAATTGTCATGTATCGGGCATTCTTCTGCGACGAGCAGGCAGGTTCCAACCTGGACACCACTGGCGCCGAGAGCAAAGACAGCGAGGACTTGGCGACCGCTGGCGATGCCGCCTGCAGCGATGACGGGGACGTCGACGGCATCAACTACCTGTGGGACGATGGCCATCGTGGTGATCTCGCCGATATGGCCACCTGCTTCACAGCCCTCAACGATGACGGCGTCTGCTCCCGCCCTGACCACGCGCTTTGCGAGCGTAACGGAGGGCACCACGGGAATGACTTTGATTCCGGCGGCCTTCCACATGTCGATGTATTTCGAGGGGTTGCCTGCGCCGGTGGTAACGATTTTCACGCCCTCTTCCACGACGATGTGCGCCATTTCTTCTACGAGTGGGTGCATCAGCATGATATTCACACCGAACGGCTTTGAAGTCATTGCGCTGCATTGACGAATATTGTCGCGGAGCATTTCCGAATTCATGCCGCCGGCACCGACGAGACCCAGCGCACCTGCGTTTGAAACTGCAGAGGCGAGTTGTGCTGTGGCAATGTTGGCCATGCCGCCTTGAATCAGCGGGTATTTGGTTCCAAAAAGTGTAGTCATGCTCATAGGGTGCTATCCTGGGTTTTCTACCGCGCGTTGTCGATGCCGTCTTGGCTTCATCTTGCTTTGCCTCTTGCGGTACCAGGAGGCAGAGTTTTTTGTTTCTTTCTAAAAGCGATTTGCGAGAGTTTCTCAAAAATCGAAAAAATAGGCAAGGACATTTAAAATAAAGATGTTAAAACATTTAAATAGTCACTTAAAATACGAACCGTTTTCTGAGGAAGATTAGATTCGATTAGATGCAGTAATCAAGAGCGCCTGCCGCCCTGCCATCTTGTCGGTGCTTATCGGCAATGTCTTTTAAGGTCACCTCGCCGAGGACCTCGCGGATTTTTCTGTTGATTTCTGCCCATGTTTGGTGAACGGCGCAACCGCCAACCTTGCTACAAGCGTCTGGCTGGAGTACGCATTCGACAATATTCGTTCGTCCCTCCATCGTTTCTACGATTTCAAGAAGCGTAACGTCTTCTGGGAATCGAGCCATCCTGTATCCACCCTTTGCACCCCGAATGGATTTGATAAGTCCAGCCTTTCGCAGATCGATCACCAGCCGACTGATGTACTTTTCGGAAATGTTCTGCGAGGTAGCAATATCTCGAGCGAGCCGTGGGCCGTTGTCGCCATTTAGCACGATGTCGAGAAGAATGCGAAGTCCGTAACGTCCTTTAGTCGAGATTTTCATAGCTTTTTAGATTTACTCTACTTGATTAGTATACAATTATAAATTCAATTTTGAATCAATTGAAATTCTTGTGTTTCATTTACTGAATTGGCCCTGAATGTAACGCAATAGCTCGTAAATGTCAACTATTTTGTGAAGTTTAGCTTTGCTTAATCAGCACGACTCGAGAATAAAATATTAAAAAACCTTCTTGACGGCCAAGAAAGAAAGCAGTATAGTATCGCCAATTCACGACCAAATAAGTAGTAATAGAATCAATACACGAAACAAAAGGGGGCCAGTATGGCGAAAATCTATAACAATATCGAAGAACTGATTGGCAATACTCCACTTGTCAGGATCAACAAGATAAATCGTGGGGGAGCGGAGGTGCTCGTCAAAGTGGAGTCGTTCAACCCGGCCTCCTGCGTCAAAGAGCGAATCGCGCTGGCCATGATCAATGCAGCCGAACGCGAGGGCAAGATCAAGCCAGGCGCAGTCATTATAGAGCCGACGAGTGGTAACACGGGAATTGGACTCGCTTTGGTTTCAGCGGTTCGAGGGTACCGGCTGATTTTGACAATGCCCGAAACAATGAGCATCGAGCGCCGTAAAATTTTGCAAGCCTTTGGAGCAGAGGTTGTCCTGACGCCAGGACCTCTCGGTATGAAAGGGGCCATCGACAAGGCAGACGAAATTCATGCGCAGACGCCAGGGTCATTTATCCCTCAGCAGTTCGATAATCCAGCGAACGTGGAGGCCCATCGGACGACAACAGCGCGTGAAATCATCAAAGATACGGATGGAAACATTGATGTATTCGTCGCAGGTGTTGGAACGGGGGGGACCATTTCTGGTGTTGGAGAGGTGTTGAAGGCTGAAGTGGCAGGCGTAGAGATCATCGCAGTTGAGCCTGATGGATCGCCCTTGCTTTCTGAGGGGAAGGTAGGTCCCCATAAGATTCAAGGCCTCGGTGCGAATTTTATCCCTAAAATTTATAATCCGAAAGTTGTCGATCGAATTATCACGGTGACGAACGAAGAAGCAGGTGAGGCCGCTCGTCAGGCCGCCAAAACCGAAGGATTGCTCATTGGAATTTCTTCGGGTGCAGCGCTGGCCGTCGCCCTTAAACTCAGCCTCCTACCCGAGTACAAAGGAAAACGCATCATCGCCCTGCTCCCTGACAGCGGTGAACGGTACCTCTCCACCTGGCTGTTTGACAGCTAAAAGGAACCTCACCTGAAACCTCATTGCAACCTGAGTGGACTTACTCTTAGTCGGCACACTTACTCGATTCTTGATTAATTCTCGACAAAGTTTCCGACAAAGTTCGCAACAAAGTTTTTGGAACCTTGTTTTCTTTTTCAACCGATCATTCACGTTTCATAATTCACGCTTCATCATTCATCTTTCAAACTTAATTGATAGGATTTCTCTATGAGCAATAAAAAATACCACCTTGAAACACTCGCGTTACACGCCGGACAAACTCCGGATCCCACAACCCAGGCGTGCGCCGTTCCGGTCTACCGAACGACGGCGTTCAACTTTAAAAGCGCTAAACACGGTGCAGACCTCTTCGCCTTGCGCGAGTTTGGAAACATCTACGCTCGGATCATGAATCCGACGAACGACGTGTTGGAGCAGCGTCTGACGCAGCTCGAAGGCGGTGCTGCAGCACTGACACTCTCCAGCGGAACGTCCGCGATCTATTTCGCTATTACCAACATCCTGCGCTCGGGAGATGAACTCGTTTCGGCCTCCAACCTCTATGGCGGCACTTATGTACAATTTGATTCTATCCTGCCGCAGAGCAACATCCACGTACGTTTCACGCCCGTTAACGACTTTAAGGCGGTTGAAGCGGCGATCAACGAAAAGACCCGCGCGATCTACGTTGAAAGCGTGGGCAACCCCGTTCTCGAGATTGCCGACATCGAGCGTTATGCGGAGATCGCCCACAAGCATCATCTCCCGCTGATCGTCGATGCCACCTTTACACCCCCCACGCTGCTTCGTCCCATTGAGTTCGGTGCAGACATCGTGATCCACTCGTTGTCGAAGTGGATTGGCGGACATGGTGCTGGCATTGGCGGTATTGTCATCGACTCAGGAAAGTTTGATTGGACGGATCCTAAATTCGCTCTCTACAACGAACCCGACCGCGGCTACCACGGGTTACGCTTTGCTCACGATTTAGGCGAGATGAATCCGCTTGCATTCATTTTGCGTCTGCGCATTGTTGGACTCCGTAACCAAGGTCCTACGCTGGCTCCAGATGCCGCTTGGCAGTTCATCCAAGGTGTCGAGACCCTGCCACTCCGTACGGCACGGCACTCTGAGAACGCGCTGAAGGTGGCGGAGTACTTGAAGGGGCATCCGAAAGTCGCATGGGTTCGCTATCCCGGCTTGAAGGGCGACCCTTCGTATGCGCTTTCGAAGAAGTATCTTCCCAATGGTGCTGGCGGCATGGTCGTTTTCGGTGTGAAAGGCGGCGCAGAGGTGGGGCCGAAGATTGTGGATGGTATTCAACTTTTCAGCCATCTCGCCAACGTAGGTGATGCCAAGAGCCTCATCATTCATCCTGCAAGCACGACCCATTCGCAGCTCAGTGAAGCGGATCTTGAGGCGGCGGGCATTACGCCGGAGCTATTGCGTCTTTCGATAGGCCTCGAGCACATCGATGACATCATTGGCGCGCTTGATGATGCGCTCAAGCTTGTGTAAACGCGGTATCCCCGCTGCGTAACTGGCTGAGACGGCTTCGCCGAATCATTTTTCGAACTCGTAGCACGCGGCAGGCTGACTCCTGTATTCTGGCTTCTGACTCTTGTGGGCGTCAAACGATGTTGACGCCCATATCCTTTTTACGTCTTCCAGTGTTTTTATGATACTGTGTTGGCTGTTCCTGTGATACACTTGCTTCTTAGTCAAGTCTTTGGCACCCA
This sequence comes from uncultured Lentisphaerales bacterium, assembly GCA_964618405.1. Classification (GTDB taxonomy): domain Bacteria; phylum Verrucomicrobiota; class Kiritimatiellia; order RFP12; family UBA3636; genus JBBQIY01. Next base: position 19,083 of record CAZUAY010000009.1, on the reverse strand, counting down.
CCATTAGTGAGGCGTGTAGGACCTGAGACGTTCGGTACAGACAGGAGTGATAGATGCAGATGACTCGATTAACAAAGTGGCTTATCAATATTGCAGCATTGGTCATCATTAGCTTTGGCATGAAGATGGCCGCACCGATGATCACTCAGGTTCTGGTTATTCTCTTTCTAGCGATCGTCATTTCACCCATCTACTATCAGTTTCGTAAATGGCGTCTTCCCTCGTGGTTCGCTCTGACGATCATCATCGCGTCTATGACGGTGTTGTGTCTCTATGGTGCGAATGTTGTTTTCTCGAAAGCCGTTTTAGATTTCACCAAAAAAATTCCCCAGTACCATGCGCAACTGGCTCAGACAACATCAGAGTTCAAGGGATGGCTTGGCGACCAGGATATAGAAGTGTCGGAGCTACTCTTTGATGACATTCTTAAGATCGACAACGCGAAGGTGTCGATGCTCGTGAAGCAAGCGGGTGGGATCGTAGGATCGTTTTTAAAATCAATGATCCTGATTCTGATTATCGTCTCGTTCATCTTGTGTGAATTGCCTTCGCTGCCCGAGCAGGTTAAGAGCCAACGGTGGATGACCCAATCGCTCTGGGATCGATTCATTCGGATTGTGCTGGATGTACGTCACTACATGGGCATCAAGACGATAATTAGTTTCTCCACAGGAGTCTTTATCTACTTTGGCCTTCTTTTTATGCAAGTAGACTCGCCCGTGCTTCTGGGGTTTGTCGCTTTCATTCTTAACTTCGTACCTGTGATCGGTTCGATCATCGCCGCCGTCCCCGCCGTTCTGATAGCGGTGATGCAGTACAACACCCTGAAAGGGATTTATGTCATTGTCTTGTATATCGTTGTTAACACGCTCCTCGGCTATATTGTAGAACCGCGGTTCATGGGGTATGGATTCGGCGTGTCGCCCGTGGTCGTGATGTTTTCTATTATCTTTTGGGGCTGGGTTCTGGGACCAGTCGGAATGCTTTTTGCAGTTCCGCTTACCTTGGCGATACGCGGTGCGCTCGGCTCCATGATGCGCGAGTATAACGAAATTCAGGCCTAAAGCAGCAGGAATCGTTATCCAAGACCACTCGGATCGGCGACCTCGAAACAAAAAACTTTCATGAACGAGCAGCCACTCGTTCATGAAAGTAAAGTTGTACGACTCGTTTTTAACGCGTGATCTTGATGGTGATATCGTCCTCGTCAGCGGCAGCTTCAACTTCTTCAGCCACCTGCGGCGTTTGGAAGGTTGGCAAATACCGGTAGTAGACCATTAACTGTAAAGCGGAGAGACTGGTCATCTGAACACGGACGCCGTCACTGGTCTCAGCTTGAACGGCCACTCCCTTATCCCAGTACTTGCCCATGCCTTTTGCGCCGCCGGCTGAGCTATGCTCTGTGGCCGAAGGGCTGTCCCAGAAGCCAATATCGCGCGGGGTTCCTTCGTGATCGATGTACATATCCTTTAGAACCGTTTGTTGCTTGACCAGCTCAGGTTGAAACAGCTTGTTCCAGCTCTTCCAGCGTTCCCCGCC
>CAZUAY010000009.1:0-17444 GCA_964618405.1 uncultured Lentisphaerales bacterium | reverse complement strand
CGCATGTTGTAGTCCCATCCGCCACTCGGGTGCTGTCCAGCCACGATGTGCTTGAGCGCCTTTTCTGCTGCCGTCTTGAGCATGGGAACTTTGGTCAATGTATAGGCTTCGCAGAGCGCGTAGGTGGCGATAGGATGCGCGTAATTGTTACCGTCCCTCGACTTAAAAAGGCCGTTTTCTTGTTGGTTCTCTACAAGAAAACGAATGCCTCTTTCAACGGACGGGCCGAATTCTTCGCAGTCGGGGTTCGGCGTTTCGCCATGTGCCAAAAAAGTTAAAAGAGCCATGCCGGTCATTGCTGACGCCTGGCCAGGCCAAGAACCATTTTCCAGTTGTTTTGACTTTAACCACCGGAGCGCACGCATTACCGTGGCTTCGCCAGCTTGCGTTCCGCCGAAATCCGACAACGCTTTGCCACGCTGACCGGGAGAGCGTGAGCCTACAATGCCACGCATGACGATCGGGCTCTTGACGATTGCAACGGAATTCATCTCAGCGGGCTTCGGCGAGAGCGGTTCGTTGCTGGCAACATCGGTGACCTGTGGATTGAACTTGTCGACGGGGCCGTCAAATTGCGTGTCAAGCGGTTCAAATTCAATCTGCTCTTCCGGGGGAGGTGGGGGCTCGATGTCAGGCGCTTCAGTTGGGTCGATGACTTCCACTGCAAAGGTTTGATCTTTCGATTTAACCTCCGACTGGAGTGTCAGCAAAAAGCCAATGCAAAGCACCGGTATTAGGATAGCAAGAATCGGCCCCGCCATGAGCTGAATCTGGAGCTTGGCAAATTTATAGTCACCACTATCTTTGGGCTTGCTGAGACCATTGAACGTTTTGATAACGCGCTCTTTGAATGTGAGCTCGTCGAAAAGCTTCATCATTTCGTTGTAGGCGCGGTCATGTTGAACGGGCTCTGGAATATCTTTAATTTCTTCATTCATTTCAAGGTCCTGTCTGTTAAAAATGTGTCTGACGCTGTGGATCTTAACGGTATTTCGATCCTGTTGACATTATTAATACGAATGAGCATGCGGTTTTCTTAGTGACGAATGCACTTTTTTTCAAAATAAATCAATCGCGTGAGTTTTAAAAAGAAAATGGTTTAACGCAAAGCGTTAGTAGTAAGGGGCTTATTAAGCCTGAAGCGAATGACAATAAAATGCAGGACCGCACTGTCTTGCCTTACTTTTGACTTTAGGCTCTGTTTTTCTGCGCTTCACGGTAATATTTGAAGAAAGATTCAGCGATGTTGTCAACTGTTGTCTCCGAAAGGGCGATGCTGACTTCCTCTGAATTTTTTAGGGTTGCCGTCTTTTTAATGATGCGTAGGCCTTTACGTTCGTGCATCTTGACTTCAATCAGGGGAACAATGACGGTCGGCAAGGACTGCCGGCTTATGCGAAATGACATTTCTTCGGTCGTTCCGTGCATGACGGTAATCCCGCAGGCGGCACGGGTTTCCTGCGAGCTGATCGTTCGTCCAGTCTCTGAAAGTTGTTGAGCAATCGCCGAGAAGGCGGGTCTGAGTACATTCGATATGAAAGCAAGGAAGTCGGCCTCTTCTTTCTCTGCGCGTGTGTTCTGCGATCTCGCGGCCCCATTTACGAAACGGAGCCGCCAATTGGGTAATGTCATAGGTGTCTCTTTGATGTTAGGATGTGCTGACTAAAATGGGGTATTGTATCAAAAGCCGGTTGATAAGCAACACTTGGCTGGGGGTCACGATTCATTGACCGGTCATCAACGGCTACAGGTTTTTCTTCCCTGTGGCTGGCCCACTCGCAACTCGCACCTCGCTACTCGCTACTTACAACTCGCAACTTCCCACTGTGGCTGGCCTCGGAGTCGTACTAGCGACTAGCCACTAGCGACTAGCGACTGTAATCGGTCAGGCACAGCCCCCTGTGCCTGACCGATTACGAAAAGGTCGATTACGAAAAACAGTCAGGGCAGTCTTGCGTGAAATACTGTTTTTATGCCATAATACATTGTTTCGGAGTAATACCGTGAAATGTTGACTCGTATTGATGGAGCTTCCATCGACGGGGGGCGATACGGTTAGAATGGTGGTGAAGTCAAATGAAATGTGAAATCTGTCATCTCAATCAGGCCGCAAGGGCTGTCAAACGCAACATCGAAGGCGACGAGAAAGAACTCTTCGTCTGTGATTCGTGTGCACGAACGTCGCCACATGCCGGATCGGTTCCGACATCGCTGACTGATATTTTGTTTAGTTTAGGCATGCAGGTAGACGGTCAGGATAGGATCGAAGACAATGTTTGTCCAGCTTGCGGAATCTCCCGAAGTGAAATTCGCGAGAAGCACCGTCTCGGATGTCCAAAGTGTTACGATGTCTTCCTTACCGATATTCGGACGTTTTTGTCGGCTCAGCAGCCGGTGATGTCTCCGGCTGGCAAAAGCGGGGTGGGCGGTCTCGCTCAGGGTGCAATTGACAAGCTCAAAGAAGCGCTAGAAAAGGCAGTGGCCGAAGAGCGTTACGAAGATGCCGCAGAAATTGTAGAAAAAATACGTCATGTGGGCGTAAAAACGGAGTCGGACAACGAACATGGCAAGAACTAAGCAAAAACAAGCAACGAGCGATTGGGTTGAGGGACTGATGTTCAGATCCGTCGTTCTCGGTCGGTCTTCGACCCTGTACCGCAATGTGGCCAACACACTCTTTCCTGAGAGGCTTTCCAGTGAAGATCGAGTCGCGTTGCGCGACCGTCTTTGCGATGCCTTACTGAAAGAGCCGGGCGTGCTGGGCAAGAAGGCGTTTGCTTTGAAGGCCGAGGATGACGATTTTGAGCATGAGGCGGATCGACTTTTAGGCTATGGCCTTGTGACAAAGGCGTTTCTGGAGAACAAGGCGGGGGCGGCGATTGTGGGCGGTCCCGGCACGGTGGTGGTTTGCATCAACGATGAGGATCATTTGACCTTCAAATGTTCAGATCCCAAACCCTTCACCACGCAGTGGCAAAGTCTGAACACTGCCACAGAAGCCTTTGAAAAGCGGATTCCCTTTGCTAAAAGTCAAGCTTACGGTTACCTTTCCGCTAACCCTGAACATTCGGGGACGGGCCTGAAGTTGACGTGTAGTTTCTGTTTCTTCGGTTTGTTTTTGATGAAGGAGATGGAGCAGGTGCTTCGCGGAATCGAACGGTTGGGATTTGATATTTCGCCCGTGTTCGTCCTTTCAGAAGAAGAAGAAAGTCCGCTTGATTCTCCGGGCTGCTGCTACCGCGTCACGTCGACGCAGACGCTCGGCAAGGAAGAGGATATCATTGAACGCATGGAGCGCATTTGCGCCGAAATCGCGACACAAGAGCAGAATGCCCGTCTCCGCTTAATGGAGGGGCGGCAAGAAGTTTTGCATGATTTTGTGCGTCGCTCCGTGGCGGTTGGCAGCGTGGCAGCGCAGATCACGGAGAGCGAGGGCATTGACATTGTAAATGCAATGATCTTTGCAGTGGATATGAGCCTCTTCAAGACGAAAGCATCGGTTTGGACCGATCTGCACGCGTTGCTGGTACAGATGCCGGGATCCGCATTGCGTTATTTGGTGAAGACAACGCCAGAAGAGGACGCGATGGAGATGAAGACGTTGCGAGCAGCCATTATCCGACCTGTGGCGATGCAGTTGTTGCCTGCTTGTCTCGATAAAATTTGAGTTCCTTAAAATACGAAAAGATGACAGCCTGCTTTTCAATGAGTGGAAACGGCTGATACAAGAGAAAAGCAGGTAAAATGAAAGTATGCAAATTTGGCGGTAGTTCTGTTTCTAGTGCTGAGCAGATTCTGAAAGTAATCGACATCGTGACAGGCGATGCGGGGCGGCGCATCGTCGTCGTGTCGGCTCCTGGAAAGCGTTACAAAGAGGACGTGAAGGTCACGGACATGCTGATTGAGTGTGCGACACGCGCGTTGACCGGCGAGGATTACAGCGCAGATGTTGAACAGCTTGTTTCGCGCTTTGAGGTGATTCGTGCCGACCTTTCGTTGAGCCCATCGCTTGTGGAATTTGTCAAGAGCGAGTTAACTCGGCGGTTGACCTCATCGGTGGATAATGCTGGCAAGTTTATGGATTCGATCAAGGCACTGGGTGAGGAATTTTCTGCGCGATTCTGCGCGGAGGCTTTTTCAGCCCGCGGCTTCCAAGCAAGGTATGTTGACCCGAAAGATGCAGGGATGCTTCTTTCCGACGAGTACGGCAATGCACAGCTTTTGCCAGAGTCTAGCGCACGTCTCAAAGCACATCTTTTGGCTATCCCGGGTATCATCATCTTTCCTGGATTCTTCGGCTATACGCGCGCAGGAGATATTGCAACATTCTCGCGCGGCGGATCCGATATTACAGGAGCGATCCTTGCAGCAGCACTCGCGGCCGAGGTTTATGAGAACTTCACGGACGTCGATTCTGTTTACCCTGTTGATCCGCGGATCGTTCCCGAGGTCAATAAGGGCATCTCGAAGATGACCTATCGAGAAATGCGTGAACTTTCCTATGCTGGATTCGGAGTGTTTCACGACGAAGCGGTGTTACCCGCTATCCGTGCCGCCGTACCCATAAACATCCGCAATACGAACCATCCCGATGAACTCGGCACTATGGTTGTGCAGACGCGTGCCACGACGCCCGGCTACATCATCGGCATTGCAAGTTCAAGGGGATTTGGGACGATTCTTGTTGAAAAATATTTGATGAACCGCGAAGTCGGTTTCGTGGCACGCTTGCTTGCTATCCTTGCCGATGAAGGGCTTTCGTTCGAGCATATTCCGACAGGCGTTGACAGCGTTTCCGTGCTGTTGCGCGATAGTCTTTTTACCGCTGATATCAAGGCGCGGACCTTCGCACGCATCAGGGCGGAGCTTGCGCCAGATCTCGTTTCATACGAGTCGGGTTTGGCCGTCGTCATGGTTGTGGGTGAGGGGATGCGTACTACGGTTGGAACGTGCTGCAAGGTCGTTGGAATCCTTTCTCGCGCGGGGGTCAACATCGAGATGATTAACCAGGGGTCCTCCGAAATTAGCATGATGTTTGGCATACGCGAGGCTTCGCTTCATGTCGCCGTGAGAGCACTCTACTTCGAGTTGTTTGGGAAATAAAATGCATAATCCTGTGCAAATATATGACAGCATGCTCCGCGATGGATCGCAGGCTGTCGGGATCAGCTTCTCCCAAGGCGGCAAGATAAAATTTGCTCACCGTCTGGATGAATTGGGCGTGGCCTTCATTGAAGGAGGCTATGCAGGATCCAATGCCAGCGATATGCAATTTTTTAAGGATATTGCCAAAGAGCATCTGAAGACCTCGAAGATTGTGGCGTTTGGTTCTACCCGTAGAGCTGGTGTCGATGTCGCGCAGGACGGCTTTGTCGATGCACTCCTTCGCGCGGAGACCGAAACTTGCGCGATCTATGGCAAGACCTCGCGCCTTCACGTGAAGGAGGTGTTGCGCACAACGGAGGAAGAAAATGAGCAGATGATCGCCGATACCGTCGCGTTCTTGCGAAAGAACGGACGACGCGTGGTTTTCGATGCGGAACATTTTTTCGACGGTTACAAGGATTCTCCTGAATTTGCGTTGAAGATGCTTCTCACCGCCGTTGAAGCCGGAGCCGAAACGATTGCGCTCTGCGATACAAACGGGGGGACGATGCCTTCGGATGTCTACACCATCGTCAGCAAAGTTTGTGCGATGTTCCCAACTGTTAACGTGGCGATCCACGCGCACAATGATTCGGGCGTTGGCGTTGCGAATTCGCTGGAGGCTGTCCGAGCGGGTGCCACACAGGTTCAGGGCTGCATGAACGGGTATGGCGAGCGGTCTGGTAATGCGAATCTCACGACGATCATTCCCAATCTTGAACTCAAGATGGGTCGCGCTTGCATCACGCGAGAACGGCTTGTCGATCTGCGAGCGATTTCCCTTTGGCTCGATGATCTCGTTAACCAGCGCGCGGACATTCGTGCGCCGTACGTCGGAGAGGCTTCGTTCAGCCACAAGGCGGGGGCGCATGTTTCAGGCGTGCAGAAGAATCCAACCTCTTTCGAGCACATTCCGCCTGAATCCGTAGGCAATGAACGGCGCATCTTGCTCAGCGAGCTTTCCGGTGCGTCGAATGTCCTGTATCGGGTTAAGCAGATGGGCGCCGATTATGCCAACATCTCACGTGATGCCGTGAAGCAGATTCTTGATGAAATGAAACGTCGTGAGTGCGAGGGGTATGCCTTTGAATCGGCAGACGGGTCGTTCCAGGTTCTCGTTCAGAAGGCACTCAAGCAACACAAGCCTTTTTTTGAGCTAGAGGCTTTTAAAGTCATTGTTGAAAAGCGTGGGGCAACAGATCTCTGCACGAGTGAGGCGACGATCAAGGTCAACGTCGGCGGGCAGATCGAGCACACGGTTGGCGAAGGCTTGGGACCCGTCGAGGCGCTCGACCACGCCCTTCGCAAGGCGCTTTCGCGCTTCTATCCAGAGATTAAAGATGTCGTACTGACGGACTTCCGCGTGCGTATTCTCGATCCGAACGAAGCGACGGCCGCCGTGACGCGCGTCATCATCGAATCCTCAGACGGCAAGCACCAGTGGGGAACCGTCGGTGTCTCGCCAAACATCATTGAAGCATCCTGGCAGGCACTTGTGGACTCCGTGGAGTTCAAACTCTTCGCGGATGAACATCAGAAGTCGCGAGTCGCTAGTGGCGAGTAGCTAGTTGTGTCGTGAGGAGCAGTAGTTTCCGATAGGGACATTTGAGAAGGATGCCGTCTACATTGGAAGCATCCTTCATCTTGCTTGTGCACTTACACCTTTGCTACGTCAAACAGGAAATCCCGCCTGTTCTCATACAACAACGTCAATGTAATCTCAAACGTCGCCATAATCTCGAACGTCGCCATAATCTTGCGCAAAAGTTCAAGATTACATTGGCATCAGGTTGGGGAATGGACGAACATCTACTTAACGGCTTATTGTAATCTTGCGCAAAAGTTCAAGATTATATTATCAGGGGAGCGGTGCTTCATGCCTCACGTTATGTTGCGTAATCCGGATGGCCTGATGTAAAACTGAAAGAGAATGGCATTAAACCAAGAGGAAAAGGCATTAAAACGAGAGGATGCAACATAATGCCGCTCGCAACATAAGTCGCAAACTTTGTCGAGCCTCCGCGAAGTCGCCTCTGGCCGTTACGCGACGAGGACACCGCGTCTACAGGAGGAGCCTGCCTGTGCGGGGACGGCAGACGAGCAAAGCAAACGGAGCGGGGGTTTTCCAACCCCCGTCGTGTCGGGGACAGGAATGTCTCCGCTCCGTTCGTTACGACCACTGCTTAGCGGAACTCGACGTTAAAGGCAAGATGTCTTTGGCGGAAACGCCAGGACGGAGTTTGCCTGTCAGATTGATTTTTACGACCTTGGGCGCAGATAAGTAGAAAGCGCCGCCGCCCAGGGCCACTGCAACATCGAGCCCACCCGCGCCGATGGCGATCATGCCAATACCGCCACCCGTTGGCGTGTGCGAGTCAGAGCCGATCAGCGTCTTGCCCGGACTCCTAAAGCTTAGCCTCTTCTTCCCCCAATTCGTAATTCGTAATTTTCTCATGCGGCTATGCCGATTATAATGAAGACGCGCATTTAATTTGACGTGATGTGATTCTAGTGTTAAGATTTTACTGTTTCTAGTACATTGTTTACCAAGGCATTGATCACACGCAAAATTACTTTTAACCTCTCCCATCCAAACACAAATGATTGTCTATAGTTTTAGAGAACGACTTCAATTTCTGAAGGCACCCCCAAAAGCTTGGATCTGCATGGCTGTTATATGAGCCCAAACCTTGCCTGTCCATAATCCAAAACCTGTTTAAACTCAAATAGTCCGCGGTTGGATTCGGCACCTGCAAAGAAAACCTTCATCAAACAAAAAAAGTAAATACACATGAAAGCAGAAAACTTCAAATTCACCGACAATGGCGAAGATACCCTCATGATCCGCGTTTCAGGCGCCGCCTATCAGAATCTTCTAAAAATAGCAGAGGCGATGAACTCCGCTACCTGGCGTGTTGGCGATAATACCGCCCTAACCGTTGCTGAACATTTTGTCTTTAACTATGAAATGGAGACCTTGACGAATCCTACGGAAGCCTTGGAAATGGCTTTCGGGATTGCCGATGGTATCGACACCGAAACTGAAGATGAAGCCGAGGATGATAAGCGGCGCAAGGCATTGCAGGACGCATTCTCAGCGCTCGAATTTACACAAGGATAATAGTAGACCAACCGATGGGACCGGAATGACGTCATTGACCCGATTTTCAATCAGGTCACTTCGGTCAATCAGGTCACTAAAGTCAACTCCTTATCCCATCTCGCGACTTATGTCGCTTCGTCACCGCGGGCCATGACCACCTTGCCGGTACGCACCAGCTCCACGAGCTCAAATTTCTTCAGCATATTGATGCAGGCATCTAGCTTCTCCGAATTCCCTGTGATCATGATGATCATCGAGGTCATCGTCAAATCCACTGTTTTGCCTGCATAATGCTCGCAGATCTGAAGCGCTTCGGTGCGCTGTGCCACATTGACCCTCAATTTGACGAGAGCCATTTCACGGATCACGGAGGCTTCCATCGCATGATTCGTGCAACGCATCACGTCGACCAGCTTGCTGATCTGCAAAATAATCTGCTCCAACCCTTCAACCGAGCCTTGCGAAGCGATGCTCATCCGAGAATAGGATCCATCCGAAGAGGGTGAAACCACGAGCGAGTCGATATTGAAACCGCGTCTGGCAAACACCTGAGCAATCCGCGCCAGAACCCCTGGGCGGTTCGTCACATAAACACTGATCGTATGTGTCGTTATCTGTGTTGTTGTATCGTTCATCGTTTTTCTTTCTTTCTTTCGCGTTTTAAAGTTTTTTATTATGAAGCATTAGGTTCCGAACGTCCCTCTTGTTTCAGGTCGAGCCCGTTGGCTTGTCTAGCTTTTGACCGGGTTTCGGCTCGTCGATGATCATGTCCTCCAGCGCCGCTCCTGGCGGAATCATCGGGAAGAGATTATCGGTTTTCTCCACCATCGCATCAATCACGCAAGGCCCGTCGTTATAATCCATGGCTCGCTGTAGAATTTTGCGGATATCAGCCGCCCGCTTGAGCGAGAAACCTTTGGCTCCGGGGAAGCTGTCTGCCAGTTTCACAAAGTCCGGACTGCCTTCCATGTCAACACCGCTCTTACGATCTTCGTAGAAGAGCGTCTGCCACTGGCGCACCATGCCCAGATAACGGTTATTGAGCACCAGCACCTTCACCGGCACCTTGTTCACAGCGGCCGTTGCCAGTTCGCACATGGTCATCTGGAAACCGCCGTCGCCGACCACGGCCCAAACCTGTCGCTTCGGATTCCCCAGTGCGGCGCCGATAGCTGCTGGGAACCCGAACCCCATGGTACCCGCGCCTCCGCTGCTCAGCCAGGTGTTCGGTAGCTCAGTTTTGCAAAACTGTGCTGCCCACATCTGGTGCTGACCCACATCGGTCACGATGATCGCCTCGCCGCGCGTCATGTCATTGAGCACATCGAGGATCTGCTGCATCTTCAAACCGCCGCGTTTTTTGTAGGAGAGGGGATGGCGTTTTTTGAAGCCGTCAATCGTCTTCAGCCACTCTTTCGTGTCCAACTTCTTGACGAGTGGCAACAACTTCTCTAGTGTTTTCCGCGCGTCTCCATGACAGTAATGGTCGCATTTGATCATCCGTCCGAACTCTGAAGCGTCGATGTCGATATGGATGCGCACGGCATCGCGACAGAACATGGGAGCTCTACCAATAATTCGGTCATCGAAGCGCGAACCGACCGATAGGATCAGATCGCATCCCACCACTGCCTTGTTCGCATACGCCGTGCCGTGCATGCCGAGCATGCCCAAGGAGAGCGGATGCGACTCCGGAAACGCTCCCTTACCGAGCAGCGTTGTTGTCACGGGAACCTTCAGCTTTTCGGCCAGTGCTAACAGCGCTTTCTCCGCGCCCGAGAGCAAAGCTCCGTGGCCGGCCAAAATCACAGGGCGTTGCGCCTTGTTCAGTGCCTCCGCAATCTGTTTCACCTTCTCAGGATCCGGCTCACCGATGCCTGGATGATAGCCTGGAAGATCCATTTCTGGGAACAGGTCGCCGGTGAAGAGACCGGAGCTGCGATCTTTTGGGATGTCAATCAACACGGGTCCCGGCCGTCCTGAACTGGCAATATGGAATGCCTCTCGCATCACTCGCGGGATCTCGCTGGTGTTCTGGATCAGGTAACTATGCTTCACCACCGGCATGGTGATGCCGAACACATCCGCTTCCTGAAAAGCGTCCTTGCCCAACATAGAGCTGATCGTCTGCCCCGTGAGGATGATCATCGGCACGGAGTCCATGTGTGCCGTTAAAATTCCAGTAATGGTATTGGTTGCGCCTGGACCGCTTGTCACCAGCACCACGCCGGGGCGCCCGGTTGCGCGCGCAAAACCATCGGCCATGTGAGCCGCACCTTGTTCGTGACGCACAAGAATCAATTTGATTTTGGAGCCAACCAGCGCATCAAACATCGGGAGTGCTGCTCCGCCCGACAAACCAAACACATACTCCACGCCCGCGTTTTCAAGACACCGCACGAGTGCCTCGCCACCTGTCATTTTTTTATCCGTCATTTTTTCTCTCCTTGTACACTACTCGAAAACTGGTAGTTCTAAAAAGCACCTTTTTTACTGCAACAATTAGCATCATACACTTCGGTAGCTCACAAAGCAACAAAAAAAACACCAAGTTTAATGAAAAATATTAACTACTCAGTGTTTTACGAGGTTTAAAGCGACAAGATGACATGTAAATCCGTTGTCAGTATGACAAACAGGTGTTTTTACGAGTCAGTGGTTAGCGCACCACGCTGTCTCGTGTTTCAAGAGAAGGATGTTACAACATGAGTTGTTCTATGCGTGCTATGAGGCTCCGCTATCGCATCCACAGATTTGCCCAACGGTTGGGCGTGGCATAAGCGCCACTTGTCGGCGCGAGTGCCCAGGCTCCCACGACTCCGCCGGTGAACCGCGTGCGACCGACCTCAATGCCCCAAGGATAGTCAGCGGTGGGACCGAGTTTGCCCAAGTCCTGTGTCGGGATTAAGATTTCCACGATCCAGCGGTCAGGGAGTTTCTTGACCACCGCCTTCACGCCCGGATTCCACAATACGGGCAGGGTGTCGCGGTCGATGATCGCCACATCGGTGGTTTCGTCCCAGACGGCCGCGTTGGGATTCACGACAATTTTGAAGTACGATCGTTCGGGCGAATTGAGATAAATCTCGATCACGTCGTCCTGAAAGATGCTAAAGTCGTCGTCCTTGCTACAATCGGCTTTGAGCGAGTCCATCCGATTTTCATAGCAGACCGCCCCGATGATGATGCCGGCGTTATTAGGCATCATCGCTAGCACGACGCTGGTGCGATTTTTCTTCGGTGTCTCGCCAGTGGTGTTGTCGCGCAAGGTTGCCCAGCCATACTTGTATTCGCTCAGGTCTCCGTCGATCGCGACCTTGTCCGGCGCAGAGTAGAGGCGGATGGACGGACCGATACGCTTGAGATTCGGAAAGAGCTTCTTGATCGACACCATCTCGGACTCGATCTGTTCCACCCGCCGATCGTAAACCGTGCCCGCGCCCGCTTTTTCGCGCGCGGCAGTCAGCAACGCAAAGAACCGGTCGACGTCCGCTTCCTTAAGAAAACCCGTACTCTCGGTTAGGCTCCGTGATTCCTGCCGCGACCAGACTTCTTCTGCGAATTCATAGAACGTTCGCATCTCTTGCTCGGCAGGCCCGAAGAACAATCGATAGTACTCCTGCAGCATCTGTGCGCGATCCGTGTCGGGATCCCAGAACAGCTTGTTCTGCCAATAGACCATCAGGTGAACCAGTCCCCGCATGCCGAGCCGAGAGTGCGGTTTTTTTTCACCCTCGGTTCGGTGGGATTCGGGCTGGATCTCGATAAATTTTCCGTCGCAGTAAGACAGCACCTCCTGCATCTGACGTTGCAGCGCCCTCGTGAAAAAGACCGGATAGCGCGGGCGGGCTGTCGTGCGATAGCTCAGCCAATGATCCCAGCTCGGAGCCTTCTCGATGACCTGCATCTTGTCTAACCACAACTGGTTATTGGCGAGTTGCGCGTTCCGATACGTATTCAAGCCCCACATCGAGGCGGGAGATAGGCGTGGACGAACCAACAGGTTCTCGGGAAATTCTTCGATATTGTTTGGTATTTCGTTGGCTCCGGCACCGGTCATGTAGATTAAAAATTTGTCCGGATGCGATTTCTTTAGTTCCTGGGCCAGGTAGACGTGAAAATCCCACATATACTGCGATGCTCGCTGGATGATCGTATCGCTGGGTTTTCCGTACTGGTCGACATCGCGGGCATCCATCTTGACGCCGCCGTCGGGAGGCCCCACCGTCATCGCACTCAGATCCGGCTGCGACTCAAAAACCTTATTCATGAACGTCACGGACGCTTGGCGGAACCCTGGATCACTGAACCGGGGCATGCCTGCTCCCGTCGGATATCCCAAATAGGGTTTGCCGTTGGCATCGCAGGCAAGGTATTCAGGGTGCAGAAGTTGCTGCTCATAAGAACTGTAAATCGCATACGTGGTGTGATTCAAAAGCGCGATCCGATAATTCCCAGCCTTCTGGCGCTTGAACCACTTGATGCCCTCCGCATCGCTGCGCATGGTCCCGTAATAGCACCATTCACGTTTGGCGTACTTCGCTTCCTTCGTAAGATGTTGCTCGGGAACGGAAAGATCCTTCTTTTCAGGAATGACGGTGCCGTCGTCGTAGGGCATGTACCATCGCACGCCGAACTGCTCCAGAAGTTCCGTCACCGCGTACCAAGGCCCGGTGTCGTCGTTGACATAGATGCCCAACGGTTCATTGAACGAGCCGGGCGCATTATTGACGTGCGCGAGCGAGAATTTTTCACCGCAAAAATCCTGCCAAGCTTTCAGACTGGGCGGAGGGAAGTCTGCCGGCTTGGGAATGACGTCACCGGCGATGGCACTGCCGTTGAGATAGCGACGATGCTCGATGCTCATGCGTTCAGAAAAAGGCGATTCTTTCCATTGCTGAACGGGACCGTCGAGGATGATGTAATCCTCCTTTACGAGGATTTCAAAACCGCTGTTGTTGAATACGGCCGGACGAAACCCGAGTGCGTGAGTGAACGTGCTTTCTCCCACATAGACATGATACTTCACTTCGGACGAGGGACTGTTGACGATGGGGAGCGTAGCGCCGGAGATTGCTGCAATGTGCTCCTGCAGGTCTTCGGCCGCCAACTCGGTTCCCCGTGCGGAATCCACTGCCACCACAATCTCCGCGAGGGGTTGGCCGTTCTGAACAAGGAGGACTTCGGCGCGCGCCACGCCACAAAAAACTGCTAGAAGCAGTCCAGTTAAAACAGTCAAATTCTTCTGTAAATTCGCCTTCATGTAGATCTTACTCCTTGTTTGCCTGCCATGCCCCGAATCAACCGTTATCCGATAGAATTTAAATAACTTGAGGGTGTTGAGTTCTCGTGTTGTTCAGGGTTCGTATGAGTGGGCCTTCCACCTATCAGCGGACGTCCGAATTGCATTTTAAATGAATTAGCCCGAATGTTACAGCAGGCAGAAGGCAGAGTCAACACCCATTTTGATTACCCCGGTAATCGGTCTCTTTACTTCTCTTGTAGTGACCTTTTAAGTATGTTACTATCAATGCCGTAACAATTAGGTAGAAAGTAAAGATGCGTTAATTGGAACGCAGGAGATATCCGAGACAAAATAGTATGAAGAGAAATTCAAGATTTAGTGGTTTTAACAAAGGCAGGCAGGGCGGCTTCAAGCACGAAAGCATCTTGGAAGCGAAGGTGACCGGCGTCCTTTCGGTTGCGAGGAGCGGTACCGGATTTGTGGCGCCGGATGGCGGTGGCGACGATATCATGATTCCGTCGGAAGCAGTGGGTCAGGCATTCCCCGGCGATCGGGTCTCGGTAAGTCTTTCGCCTCCTAAGCGTGGCGACACGCGCAAGTCTGGAAGAATTGAAGAAATTCTCGAGCGCGGCAAAATCGACATTGTCTGCACCTTGCGTAGAACGGGTGCATTTCTCGCTGCGGTTCCGATGATCCCGAATTATCAGCATACCTTTAATGTCACCGATCCCAAGGATGCCAAGGAGGGCGATCGTGTCATCGTGCGCTTTACCTCGTGGGAGAATCCGATGCTCAACCCAGATGCTGATTTGGTTGCGGTAATCGGTCCTGCTGATAATCCGTCGCTGGATACGGAATCGATCATTAAGATGTACGATTTGCCGGGTGATTTTCCGCCCGTCGTGATTCGCGAGGCGCAGACCGTTTCGATGAAACTCAAGCAAACCGGCGCGCGTGAGGATTTGCGCGAGAAGCTCATCATCACGATAGACCCTGCCACGGCAAAGGATTTCGACGATGCGCTGTCGCTGGACATTGACGAAGAAGGACGGCGCGTGTTGGGCGTTCACATCGCCGATGTGTCGCATTTCGTTCGGGTTGGCTCGGCCATCGATAGCGAAGCGCGGAAACGCGGCACGAGCGTATACCTTGTCGACAAAGTGATCCCGATGTTGCCTGAGCAACTTTCCAATGGCGTCTGTAGTCTTGTGCCGAATGAAGACCGACTCGCATTTTCAGCCTTCCTAACCTTCAATGCAGGTGGAACGATGGTTGCTCGGCGGTTCACGCATTCCACCATCCGCTCCAAGCAGCGTCTGACCTACGAGCAAGCTCAGGATGTTATCGACGCGAACGCCAATGCCAAGCAGGTTGGAACGCCCGAGGGTCGTGCGCTGATCTTAGCGCTGAACGAATTATCGCAGCAACTCCGAGCGAATCGGTTCAAACGCTTTGCGCTCGACATTTCTTCGCCCGAGATGCAGGTTGATCTTGATGCGAATGGCATGATGGTGGGCATTCATACCGCCGTGCATTCTGTTTCGCACGAGCTAGTCGAAGAGGCCATGGTGTCAGCGAACGAAGCTGTGGCGGCAGAAATCTCGAATCGACGCATTCCCTATATTTCACGTTTCCATGAAGCACCGGCGGAGGAGAAGATTGCCGACCTGTCGGCTGCAGTCGCCGCCTTGGGGCTTGAGCCTGGCGACCTAATGAACACCGGAAACATTGCGCGTCTGCTTAAGGCGGTCTACGACACACCGTTGCAGTACTATGTGTCGATGCTCGTGCTCAAGAGCATGAAGCGAGCCGAGTATACCGTAGATCACGAAGGCCATTTTGGTCTTGCGAAGCGATTTTATAGTCATTTTACTTCACCGATCCGTCGCTATCCTGACCTTGTGTTGCATCGGCAGCTTTCGATCTTGCTCTCGGGCGACAAAGCAGGCCAGCCCACACGCGATGAACTCGCAGCGATTGCTGCAACGTCAACCGACACGGAGTTCCGGGCTGAGCAAGCATCGCGCGATCTCATTGAGATCAAGAAATATCGCTTCTTGGCGCAGCAGCTTGAGAGCGGTAAGCCGTTGGAGTACGATGCGGTCGTTGTCAAAGTCATGGAGTTCGGCGTCTTTGTTGAGATTCCTGAAATTCAGATTGGTGGCTTGATCCACATCTCTTCACTTTCGGACAAGTTTGTGCGTTACGATTCGTTCCGCGATCGGCTGACCGCACCTGGGCTTTCGATTGGCTCCGGCGATAAACTGCGCGTGTTGGTGTCGAGCGTGAACTTCGATGATCGTAAGGTCGATTTCAGTGTGGTCGGCATCGAGTCGGATCGCGGTAAGCCCGTGAAGCGCGACTTGTCCTCACAGGCGGTTCGCCGCCGTGAACGGCGCGAGCGCCGCGGCGAGAGCGAGCCAGCCGCAGCTGCTCGCAAGACCTCGGGACGAGGAACTCCATCCGCCCCAAAAAGCGAGAGGGCTCCTCGCAAGGCCCCTAAAGTAGCAAACGGAAACAGCACCGCCACGAAGACGCCACGCAAGACTTCTACGGTTACAGCCGAAAACGGAACAGCCGCTAAAGCTCCGCGCAAGGCTCCTCCGGCGACAAGCAAAAACGGCGCGCCCGCGAAAGCGCCAGGCAAGGCGACCACGAGTAAAACCGAAAGCGATGCAACTGCGAAAGTGCCGCGCAAGGATGGTTTTGGAGCGGCGACGAAGCGTAAAGATGCTGATAATAATTATTTTTCGAAGTCGTTTGCAAAGGACAAGAAGCAGGGATCTAGCGGACGGGCTCGCTAAGGTTTTGATCCGACAAGGAGGTCTTCATGAGTTTGACGTCTACCGGCAAGTTCAACGGAATTCGGTCTTTTGGACTGAGTGCGCTTAAACGATCTCGACAACCCAAGCTCACGGCCGTTGTCTTCGGAAGTGGCGGTGCTCGGGGGTGGGCGCATGTCGGTGTGCTCAAAGCGTTTCGTGAGCTTGGATTCAAGCCAGATATTGTGGCGGGTTCGAGCATTGGTGCCGTGGCGGCAGCCGTCTATGCGGTTGATGCACTTGATGACCTGCTTAAGTTTTCGGAGGATTTCGATTGGTTCAAGGCGACGCAGCTTTTTATCGAATTTGGTATCCATCGCGGCGGGCTTACCGAGGGTCGCAAGGTGACAGATTTTCTAGAGTCTATTATCAAGGTGGAGAATATCGAGGATATGTCGATCCCCTTTGGTGCTGTGGCAACGGATCTGCTTACTTCCGAAGTAGTGTTGTTTAAAAGCGGGCCGTTGATTCATGCTCTTCGATCATCGATCTCCGTTCCAGGAATCTTTACACCGGTGCGTTCTGGGACACGGTTCCTCGTGGATGGCGGACTTGTAAATCCGTTGCCGATGAATGTCGTCAGGGAGATGGGAGCTACGCATGTTGTTGCCGTGAACGTTAACAATAATTTAAAGACCGCGAGTCGCGAGGTAACGCCCGAGCCGACCAAGCGCCGTAAGCATGAAGATTCGCTGGATATGAATCTCTTTGATGTCTTCACGCGGTCGCTTCGCATTGCCGAAGACAAAATCACGATAGAATGCATTCGTAATGATCCACCCGACGTGTTGATCGAGCCCGCCGTGGGTGATATTTCCACGATGGATTTCAGCCGTTCAGCCGACGCAATCCAGGCAGGCTACGACGCAGCGATGGCGGCGTTTCGTTAAGGTCTCCATGTTTCTCTCGTCGCCGCGAGCCTATCTTATGCGGAGATCTCTCTAATTCTAAACGCAAATCTCCGATGCCTATCTGGGTGGAACCCTGTCGGCTCTTTCGCAGGAGCATACTAGCGACTAACCACTAGCAACTAGCGACTGTAATCGATCAGGCACAGCCCCCTGTGCCTGACCGGTGCCTGACCGATTACCAGAATAGCGTCAAAATAGTTTGACTTCATCCTGCGCGG
>CAZUAY010000008.1:0-27852 GCA_964618405.1 uncultured Lentisphaerales bacterium | reverse complement strand
GGTTTTCCAACCCGTTTTCGTACACGGGTTGGAAAACCCGTGCTCCGTTCGTTACAACCACTGCTTAGCGAAACTCGAAGTTATAGGCAAAATGCCTGTTCTCCCAGTAGGGCAACATTTTTCTGTCCACCCATCTTGTGCCCCGTCTGGCGTCAGTGGCCATTGCGTTGCTGGCGATCAACGTCGGCGCGGCAGACCGCTACGTCTGGCAGGACAGCCCGAACCCGGGCGATGGTCATGCGGCTTGGGACACCGCGGCGCATTCCATCCAGGACGCCTGGGGCGGCGGCATCTGCTCCTACGCCTACTCCGAAGCGGCACAGCTCATCGTCTCGAACTCCGTCATCCGCGGCAACCAGGCCGATCCGCTGAACACCGTCGCCTGCGGCGGTGGCATCTATGCGCGCACGGACGGCAGCAAGCACGGGGTCGGCACTCAGATCGAGGGCGTGACGGGCATCGAACTGGTCGGAACGTTGGACGTCGACGAAAAAAGCATTGACTACTTGAAGACCGCATTACGGGAGCATAAGCTCGACTGTGCATCGATCATCCCCGACCTCTTCGGACAGAGGTGCTGGGGAAAGGGCGCACTGGCATCCGCTGACGCATCAATCCGCCGCCAGGCGGTTGAAGCGGTCAACCCGATGACCGACATCGCCGTAGAGCTCGGTGGCACGGTGTTCACCCTGCAAGCCATCTGCAAAGCGTCACGCGTCAGGAGCCTTCCGCAAAGGCATTGTCAAGGGTCGTGCGTTTACTGTTTCCTGCTGTCACGATGGTTTGGACGCATGCGTGCATTCCACCGGTTAAGAGCTTCGTGTCGATTCCGTATGCAATGAAGGTGAAGCCATCCTCAATGGCTTGTTGTACCATCTTTGGTGAACTGGCTAAAATGCCAGCTTGTTTATTATGAACACTACAGGCTTGGCGCACACGTTCGATGGCGGCGCGAAAGTCCGGATGGTCGATCTGCTGGTGAATCCCCATCGAAAAGGAAAGGTCAGAGGGCCCCACGAACAAAACATCGACGCCCTCAACGGCGGCGATCGCATCAGCGGCCGAAACCGCTTCAGGAGTCTCGATCTGTACAACGGTTAGAAGTCGCTCGTTCGCTTGCGACAGGTAAGTCGGATCCGCACCGAATCGTGTGGCGGGTGTACCGCCCGCCACGCCGCGGATGCCGTCCGGCGGATAGCGCATGGCGCGTACGATGGCTGTAGCCTCCTCTGCGCTGTTCACCCAGGGAACCATGATGCCGCTCGCGCCACGATCCAAGGCTCGCTTGATGAGGTAAGGTTCCAGTCCTGGAATACGGACGATAGCCGCAGCTTCTGTCCCGCGGAGGGCTTGCAAGGAGTGAACGAGATCGGCATCGTCGCCCAGCCCGTGTTCCGAATCCAGCAAAACCCAGTCTGCTCCGGCGTGCCCCGCAATTTCCGCCACGACAGACGATCCAGTCGACACCCACAGGCCGGAAAGTATCGCTCCCGACCGCACTCGTTCTCTGATCCATTTCATTGTTGGCTTCCCTTCGTTACTCACACGCTCCGTAACATCGATACGCCCATTGCAAGTCGTTGGCGCGTGAATGCTTCTAAATTACCATTTTGATCGCTGTTTAAGATGAAGAAGTTTCCTGTCATTTCAAAATAGCCCATGTAGTGGCGGATCATCGCCTTCCAAAGCATGTTCCGTGTCAGGTACAAGCCGAGTCGGGCTTCGAAATCATCAGGCAATTGACGCAGGTCGCGATAGCCATCTAATAGCGGTAACCAAACATCGTCGCCATGGAAGCAACGCAGGATGGCGAGGTCATCGACAGGATCTCCACTGACAACATCGTCCCAGTCGATCACGGCCTTGACTTCCGATTCGGTCCCCAGCAAGTTCCAGAAGGCCATGTCTTTGTGAATCATAGAACCTTCGGGCACTATCAGAAGTTGTTCATGTCGTGCAAAAAGATTCTCGATCTCCGTCGTTTCCGCCGCAGACAAAAAAGAGACATCGCGAAGATAGCCCAGATGCCGATCGAGGCATTTGTAAAAATAGTCACGATTGGATATATCCAACCCTTGAATGGAACCCGTGGTTCGCAGGTGATCGGTATTGATGAATCCAAACCCATCTAGGGCAATGCCGTGCAATCGCGCCATGATGCGGCCTACTTCATACCCAGCCTTTTTGCGATTCAGCGTCCCTGCCTGGTCATGCTTGTTCATGTCAGGGTACAGCACATGTTCCACTATCTGATACCGCACGGGATGGCGCTCGCACGTGACATCGCAGGCAAGGACATCCGGCACGGGAATGCCCTGACGAGCAGCCGCCTGCATCGCCGCCACCTCGGCCAGCATGTAGTCGTCTTGAAGGATGCCATCGTCCGCGCGGAAGAAGTAACTTTTTCCTCCATGCTCAAGGATATAGGCGTAATGATTGCCCGCGCTACCCGTATCGCGAATGGCTTCGGGGGCCTCCCCGAAAAAGTCAATTGCGATGGAGCGGATGACGTCAGAGATGTCAGCCAGTGCGTACTTTTCGTTGTAGCGACGCTTCTGCTCGAGCGGGAGAGGACTGTCACATTTCCAGTAGTAAACGTTCGTTCTTATGGACATGGCTTATACCTGCCAGCGGGTAGCAGCGATATAGCGGACACCGCCGTTTTGCTGAATCGGATCATCTTTGCTGTTGAAATAGTAGGCGATGAGAAGCGTATTGTCTTTGAGCAATAAGGTACGCGGGTAGCCTAGATCCCACGAACCACCATCATCGCGCAACACCACTTCCCTGCCCCACGTTGCCCCACCGTCCTCGCTGATGCGAGCCCGAATCCCGTAGGGCTTGTGGCGGAAGCCGTAGATGCAGGCAATTCGCCCGTCACGAAGTTCGACGAGGTTGGCCGGAGCACCCCATTCGTTCACACGCGAAAGACAGCGCCAACGGAGGCCACCATCTTCGGAAATATAAACCTGCGTAAAGGCGTCAGCCCCACTGTATTGCCGACGCACAGCACAAAGGATAGCACCGTCTCGCCGAATCATGGGATAGGGCGTGCAGGCCAGTGGGTGAGAATTCTCCAACTCGATTTCGCCAAGGAAGCCCCAGTAGGCTCCACCATCGGGGGAAGCATACACGACCGGAACTGCGTCCATTCCCCAGGATGCCGTCGACGAGGTACGGCTGGCTGCGCAGAAGAGGAGAAGCATCCCATCTTCACGCACCACATAGCTTGGACGTCCAGTCGCAAAGGACCAGGTTCGTCTATCCGAAACACCCGGATGCCATGTGGGCAGACGTAAGGGAGCCGCCCATGTCTTCCCTCTATCGATCGAGACGCGTGTGTAGGCATGGCTGGGATGATCGGCGGGAGGATTGCCAAAACCGGACATGAGCATGTACCCATTTTGCTTTGGGTTATAGGGACCGCCCTGCCCCTCAGCGCGGGGAGCAGCGACAACATCTCGGTCAAAGGCAGGGCGAGAGTGAAGGGCTTCGACCTGATTCGAATTCCAAGTAATACCGCCATCGGGGGATCTGATAAGGCACTGTGTGCCGACCTCGCACTCGATGCGACCGTGACCCAAGTCCGACGCATTGGCGTAGTTTACTGGCGCACGCGTGAACCCGACGACAATCTCCCCATCATCGAATTGCCACATACCACCGGAGAAAGGCCACGCACAAAATTCGCTTTCATTTCGATACAAAATCGAGTGCTCTATGCTTTTCATTATCGCTCTCCTCTACTCGTGATCGCTTGCTCACCTGATTGGCTCTATTGAGGCTCTCCTAATCTCGGGCCTTCACTTCCTCTGCAGTTGTGCTTGACTATCTCACACCGTTGATGTATTGTCTAGACAAATTTGATCTTCTAATCGGATTTTTCAACAGCAACTTGAATCGATGACTGCGAAATATAAAAAAATTCACGCTGAACTCTATCGTCGTTTGACTGATGGTCGTTATGTACTCGGCCAACGCTTCCCGGCGGAGCAGGAGCTTGCCAATGAATTTTCAGTCAATCGAAACACGCTTCGACGAGCCTTGGAACTTCTAGCGGATGCTGGATTCGTTACGCGCACCGCTGGACGCGGAACCGTTGTCGTCTCTATCCCAGGCCCCGACATACGAAACGGCGGCGTCAAAGTTGTCTACGCCTTCTTCTGTGAAGGCCCCGGCTCTGAGCGTTTCCAGGCGGCACAGGCTATCATTGGTAGGTTTACAGAACTCCACCCCCACATTTACGTCGAACCCGCACCCATGCAGATGTCCGGCGCTCTCACAGCACCTTCCGTGCCCCAGATGCTGGGTGCTCCTGATGTCACGGTGTTGCGTTGCGCCTACCATGCCGACTACGCCAAGCGCGGAGCGATGCTGGCGCTGGATCAATTTATTGATCTTGTCGACATTGCCAGTGCCGTCGATGGCCGCTTATTTTATCGGACGATGAATCACGAGGGAGATCGATATGTCCATGCGTTGCCTGTGCAGTTGGGCGCGTGGATGATGATGGCCAATCGGACGTTAATTGAGCGACTGGGACTGTCCTTGCCGGATAGAAAGACAACGTGGGAAGCGTTCCTTGCGCTCTGCGAGGAGATCACCAAGCGGGGGGCGGGAGAGGATATCCGCGCCATTCAGTTGGATGTCATGCACGGGGTCCAGACCATTACGCGTTTTTTACCCTATTTTTACTCAGCAAACGGAGGGGAAATGCTCGTTCATCCGCTGAAGGGTGAAGTCCACCTAAACTCTGCAGGGAATGTCCGAGCGCTCGATTTTTTAGCCACCCTCTGCCAGCGCAACCTTTGTCATCTGCAACACCAGTCTACCGCCTTTTTATCGGGACGTGCTGCCTTTGCTCTCTCTGTGGTGGATGCTGGCACCCGATCCATGCAGGCACAGATGCCGGATGCAGAGATTGTTGCTCTGCCGTTCCCCTCGCCCAAACGCAGCACCCCTGCCCATACCGTGATTCGCGGGGATTTCGTCGGCATTTTAGCCAAGACGGTTCACAACCGTCCAGAAAAACAGGCTGCATGGGAATTCATCAAGTTTATGCTCTCCCCCGAGGGTCAGGAACTTCAGTTCCGCCACGGGAACGGTTTACCGGTACGCGCTGACATGGCGCCCAAGGTCGCAGATGCAGGTGGACTGCTGCAACAGCACTTTGACTACGGCTTACGTTATGGTTTGCCCATTTTTGACGTGCCACGAAACGATGACGTCCACAATATTCTGCGGAGTGTCATCCTGCGTGCGATACGGGGCGAATGCCCCGCCGCGCAAGCACTTTCCGAAGGGCAGAAATTGCTCGAATCGTATGTGTTTGCAAGACAATCGGAAGGTATGGCATTGGATCGTAATTCAATGATCATGTAGAAAAGGAAAACAGACAATGAAAACAATAAAACGTTTCTGGATAGCAGCATGCATGGGCATGACGATTCTGGTTTGCGCGACAACGGCGGTCGCGATTGACTATACGTGGACCAATAGTGCGGGTGGCGATTTCGGCACCGCAGGCAACTGGAACCCAGCCGGTCCTCCCGGCAGCGGCAACAGGGCCGTATTTTCTGCAGGCAACAGCACGCGGGCAATAATCACCTTCCCTGCTGGCACCACATCCAGCGGCGGCTTGAGAATCTCCAAAGCCTCCACGGACAATCAATACGAGTTTGCGATTGCGAACGGTGGCGTTCCAGCCACGTATGTCGCCGGCGCAACCGTTCTCACCGATACCGGAAGCCACCGGGCTGACCTGCTGGTTTCGGACGGCACACTGGAATCGACAACCGTTAATCTAAGTGGCTACGACTCGATCGCCAATATTATTTTGGATGGTCCGGATACGCTCTGGCGTATCACACAAAACTTCAATGCAACCCAGACGACCTTAGATCTCGAGGTACGGAATGGTGCCAAGTTGGATGCCCAAGGCGGTAGTGGTACTGCGCACAATTTATGGACCGAGAATCTTGACGCGAACAGGAGTGATCGGCGGATCCGTGTCACAGGTTCAGGGTCGTCGATGACGTTCACGAATTTGCCTACAGCAGCGTATTTTAAGGGGACGACCTGGTTCGAAATACTAGACGGTGCCACGGCTACGTTTGACAACGTGACCTTCAAGCAGTCGGATACTGTCTATTCGAACATATACATCGTGGTTAGCAACGCCACACTGAATACGGCTTCGCTCGGGTTTACGCTTGGCTATAGCCATTTCAGGGTTTTGGATGGAGCCACCGTGACTTGCCTAACGGATTTCAACCTTGACGATTGGGAATCCAAGCACGCTCGCGCCACGATAGATAATTCAACCTTGACCTTTGGGGGAAATCTCACGTGCGGCAAAGCAGGTCAGAGCACACTGGTTATAACCAACGGCGGCAGGGTTGTGGGTACCAATAACACGCCTTACTTCCCACGCAATTCAACGCCCACCATCACAAACCGAATCATCGTGACAGGCGTGGGATCCCTTTTGAAGACAAAGAGCATGACTCCTGGCGGAACTTCTAATGATCAGAATAGTCCCTTCTATCTCGACGTGGTCGATGGTGGCCTTTTCGAACAGGTCGGAGGTGTGGATGCCAGATTTACTGTGTGGACGAAGGGGGTGATCACCCTCGATTCTGGAACGATCAGTAACGCAACGACACTCGGCGTTTTCGGAAGACTTGAGGGCAACGGCGAAATTGTGGGCGCGGTTCAAACCGGAAGCTGGCCGGGCGGCGGTACGGTTCGGCCCGGCGGCACGAACAGTGCTGGCCGCCTCAGTATTGGAGGCACGTTTGCGCAGATGTATTATTCATCGTACGCGGACGGACGTCTCGAGTTGGAAATCGGCGGAACAACACCGGGTACCGGATACGATGTGCTTGACGTAACGAAAGCAGTAACACTCGCAGAAGGCCCAGTAACCATCAGTGTCCTGCCAGGATTCAAACCACCCATCGGGGCCACCACCTACGACATGGTCACGGGAAGCAGTGTCTCGACCAACGGGGCAACAATCACGCTGCCACCGGACAGCGAGACGACAACATGGAGTATCGCGCTGACCGATATTGACGGCGGCCGGAAAGCCTTGCGTGTGACTTCGTTCTACCAACACCCTGCAACGTTCATCTGCATCCGCTGAGGAACAGCAAGTATCAACCTGTCGTATGCTGTAAACACTATGCCATCGCCTCTTCATCGTATTGCCATTCTGTTGTGTGCCTGTCTCATTTTGAAACAGGCCTCAGCACTCGATACTCAGGCGACTGCTAAGATAGCCAGTTCCGATCCAGCAGAGATGATCCACTCCGTCATGGCCGATGGATACTATATCCGTGAAACCAAGGATGAGGAATGGTTCATTCGTATCACAGGAACGATTCCTTCGCTGGCTGGAGCCTATATCCTTATCTTTGATACCACAGGACGAAAAATCTATGCTGGCGTTATCCCATCAGGTGAGCATCCGTCCAAGGCTCCGTTTGTTGTGAAGGTTCCCGCAGACGGGGTTACGGGCGACTACAAAATCAAACTTCTGGGACATCAGCACGATCTGCTCGGGATCCATGTGCCCCTGACGGACTTGAGGTACGAAGTCTATGGGGGGAGTTCGTTTACTATCGGACACGATAAAGATCGTCGAATCGCCTTCAAAGTATCGACAGAGCAGACGGAGGTCACGCTTGCTGCCTACAAGGGGCATTTGACAGTGAAAGATGCTGATGATGGCGTAGTGGCCGATACTCGAACGTCAACAGAACCGATCAACGAAAAGTCAAATGCCCCCTTTCGATACTGCAACGTTGTAACGTTTCCCGTCGTCATGGAAAAAACCTATTGGATTGAGCCACAATCGTTCTATTTTCGAACTGCCCCATCCCTGTTCCTAACATTCAATCCTAAGGGCTGGTTCAAGCCAGACCCCAAACTTGATGAGGTAAAATGGTGGAAAAAATGAGTGGAAGCAACGTAAAAAATACCCTCGCGATAGCTGGACTTGCCTGCTTGTTCGCGGCCTCTCGTTGTCCGGCTGCAAGCGATGAACGCGTTGTGGAGATCACAACGAGCGAAGTGCCCTGGCAACAAGTGGACCGAGAGTTCTCGTTTAGAGCCTTTCCCGAACGTGAACGTTTTTCCAACCTTGACAGAGCCGCACGAGTAATTTTTGCAGTACAAACAGGAAAACGCGCATTGTCCTTAGCCGCCTTGTCTGTAGAATGGGAGCTTCGGAGCGGGGCTCATCGCCTCGTGCACCAAACCAGCGCACTGACAACTGAACTCACCGCAGCAAGTATCGCTCTCGATGGCATGGCACCAGGATCGTACGAAGTCCACGCACGACTCGTTAGCAAAACTACAGACGGTCAACTCGGTGAAGTGATTGATGAAGACGTGACGCACTTTCGACTCGAGAAAGTCAATACTCCGCCACAATCGGGGCGTATTCCGCTCATCCTGCCAAATGGATTGCCACTTGACTCGGGTTCGTTTCCCATCCAATGCGGCATTCCCTTTCCGAAAGGTGCGCTTTGGAATAAGGATAATGTACGCCTGTTAGCGGCCGATGGAACCGAAATCCCCTGCCAGACCGTCGTGCGGTCGCGCTGGGGTCATCATCCCGAGAGCAGTATCCGGTGGCTTGGGCTTGATTTTCAAGCGACCGCTGCTACCACGTGGTGGCCGGCACGCAAAGATCACGTGGCGACGTTGGAGTTCGGACCGTCTCTTCACCCGACCACGCCACCGTTCACGCTGAGTGTCAAGGAGTCGAATGAGACCCTCAACGTCAACACCGGACCCCTGCAGTTCTCAGTCAAGAAGCAGGGATTTAATTTGTTCAACCAGGTAACGCTACAAGGCAAAGAAGTCATTGAACCGGCATCCGGTTATGGTTCATACCTGATCGATCATCAGGGTGCTGTCTATCGAGCCGCAAACGATCAGAACAGTCGCCTCACGATTGAGGAGCAGACTGATCTTCGTGTCGTGATCCGGGCTGAAGGCTGGTATGTCAAGGATGGGACAACGGGCGAGCTGGAAAACTACACCCTGCCGACTGACAAGCTGTGCAAATTCATCACGCGAATCGAGGCCTACGCTGGGAAACCCTACGTTCGTATTTTGCACACCTGGGTTCTGACCTACGACAGCTTCAGCGTGCGCTTACGCGATGTGGGAATCTCCCTGCCTCTCAAACAGGCAGCAAGCGTGACCTTTGGCGTTGAGGAGGAGCACCCAATGACGGCAGATGTTACGCATGACGGTGTCTACCTGATTCAGCAACAGCCCCATGCGTTCAGCATCAAAACAGGTCTGGACCAGCAGATCGCAAACGGCCGCCACAGTGCCGGATGGGCAACGGCGACGCACACTGAAGGCCTCGTGACGGTTTCGCACCGCGAAACCTGGCAGCGTTACCCTAAGGAATTTGAGGTCTTGCCCGATGCGATGAAACTGCATGTCTGGCCTGCCCACGGTCGCGAAGGACCCGACACCGACCCGTTTTCTCATGCTGAAATTCACAAGCTCCGATTTGCACACGAAGGGCGTGAGCTGAACTTAGCGCAGCCGTGGGAGACCTACTTTGCTGTGGCTGACATCGTTGACGACCCCGGCATGGGTGTCTACAATGGAGCGGGCTTGGCGATGGCAGGCATTCACGCCTCTGCAATGGGAACGGCAATCACCAGTGACATCCTGATGCACTTCGGCGAACAAGATGGCGCTCAAGAGGCAAGGCAGACAGCGGAATGCTTCCAGGCCGTACCGCACGCGTTGGCTGCCCCTGAGTGGTCTTGCGCCACCGAAGCATTCGGTTGGGTTCACCCCTACGATCCTGAGCACTTCGAGATTCTTGAGAAGATTATCGAAGATGTGTCGCACGGTTATTGGGAGATCGGTAACGAAGCCGGAGAGTACGGCATGTGGCTTTATCGCGTTTGGCACCATAACGGCTATCTTGGCGATAGACAATGGGAACTCTATCGTCTCTACAATGCCAGCCACCATTACGAGGCGTTCATGCCCTGGCTTTTTTATGCGCGCTCTGGAGACCCCTTCTATCTGACACAGGGACTCGCGAATATCCGGCAACTCAGCGATCTACAAACCCTCCATTTTGCCAATCCAGACTATCCGCAGAAAGAATTTCACTTCGGGCAAGGGCGTTTAATTGGATCGATGAAGCACACCAATGGCTTCAACACATGGGGTGGCGACCATGCCGTCTTCTCTCACCAAACCTGCTACAACGCCATGATCATGGCCTACTATCTGACAGGCGATCTGCGGTTGCGTGAGGTGGTGAACGAGTGGCAGCGCACGATTACGTCGGATCGTGCAAATCCCGAATTCGCCCGAGCGGATCGATCGTTAACGATAGGAGCGGATGGAGCGGGCGCACGAGATAACGCGAACGCGATGGGAGAACTGATGGATCTCTACCAGATGACCTACCACCCCGCGTTGCTTGCCCTCATGGCACCGATGGTCGATCTGTACTTAAATCAACCTAAAGCGATGTCCACTTGGGGACAACCTTTGCACAACCTTCTCTCTTTTTACGGGAGCCAGCAGGCGGCCGATCAAGTGCTGGCTGCGGCGGCTGCCGCCCGTACTACGGCGGACAACCCCGAGGACCCGCATAGCTTGTGGGTCACACACTGCAAACACGAAGTGCTGGCTCTCGCCTCACTCCTTGCGCCCGAGAAGGGCTATCACGTGGAGAGTTACTTCGCAACGGATCCGGCCGCAAGGAGCTTGTGGGCTGCGCGCTTTCGCGCCCATGACCCACAGGGGACGAAATTCTGTACGATTCCCGACTACCTGCTCTATCTGCCGCGGGTCATGCAGGCCGTAACGGAAGCCGGAAGCGACGTAACCATGGACCTGCTGTCTGGGAATCAATCGTTGCCTGGGGGAGATTGGGATTTCGGCGGGTGGATGCGTTGCATCATACGCGAGGATGTCGATCAAGACATTCCGATTCGGTTCAGTGGCGTCGTCGGCCAAGGTGGAGAAGGAGGCTTCCCCGTACGGATTGCCGACCCCAATAAGACTTTGGTTCTTGCCGAGGACGTACCAGAAGGTTCGCATTCACCTTTTGTTCTGACCATCCCCAAAGATGGGATTACAGGCCAGTATGTGATCTTCTTCAAAACACGTGACAACAAGGACAAGCTCCTTTCTCCTTTGACAAGTTTACCTGAAGTCTACCATGCCAAGAACTGGAACCAAAATGGCCCCACACGCTTCTTTGTTCGCTCCCGTGATGAACAACCCTATGTGCTCGAAGTTGGGCCCCTGAAAGGCAAGGGCGCGATCCTAGATCGCAAGGGAACTGCTGAATTGGCCGTCGTTAAGACCTCCGGAGAGCCGATGCATGCTGAAGTCGGGCCTGACGGCGTTTGGCTGACGCTACAATGCCGATATGTCAATTTCGTTGAACCCATAACGGTTGCCATCAGCCCCGAGAGATGGTTTGCACCGGATCTGGAAAAACTTAACTGGAAGCCTCTGGATATTAAATAAGTGAACGAGAAAGGGATTGGTTGTGCAGTTTCATGAATCTGAAAAATATTGTATTGGTGTGCCGAAGCATACGTCGCAGTTGATGTTTGCGGCGGAAGAACTAAGGGATTATCTCATAAAAATCGTGGGATGCCAAATTGACATCCTACGAACGGAGCTTCCGCTCTCGTGTCATGCCATCTACCTTGCCACGCAATCTCAAATGGAAGAACGGGGTTGTGTCGTTCTCGCCCCACTTCCTGATGTGGATTCGGGTGACGGGCGAGAAGCCTACGTGATCGATATCGGTGAGTGTGGCGTGTCCTTTATTGGAAATCGTCCGCGGTCTGTCCTGTACGCAGTCTACGATTTTTTACGAGAAGACCTTG
Organism: uncultured Lentisphaerales bacterium; assembly: GCA_964618405.1. Lineage (GTDB taxonomy): Bacteria > Verrucomicrobiota > Kiritimatiellia > RFP12 > UBA3636 > JBBQIY01. Next base: position 15,949 of record CAZUAY010000008.1, on the reverse strand, counting down.
GCTGCGAATTCGTTCTTTCGACGGAGGGAATCGAGCTTATTCCAAGTCACGCAGAGATCACGGTACCGACAAAAGTTCGCCAAGAACGCGCTGATTTTGCCTGTCGTGGCAACGGGTTTCATGGAGAAGAGGAGAGACCCTCATCCTACTTTGCCGGATGGATTGATTGGCTTGCTAAGATGCGATTCAACCGCATTCAACTTCATGTCAGTATGTGGGATGGCATGGCCGACGAGGTTTACCCTGAGATCGAAAAGCGCGATCTGGACTTGGACCTAGGGGTTCATGAACTCAACTACTTTCTTCCGGCAGAACGCTATTTCGCCGATCACGCCGATTGGTATGCGGATATCGACAGTCGATGGGGGCGGCAGATACGGTTCTCAAATCTTGACAGCATAGAGGTGATTTCGAAAAACATTCTGTCCTATTTGGCGTCGCATCCCGAAATCACCTACTTGGGATTATGGCCGTTGGACGGAACTGCATTCCAGCCATCGGATATCGCCTCGGGTAAAATGAGCGACATTGTTTTGACTTACGTCAATCGGGTGGTCGAGCGAGTCAGCGCCGTTTTCCCGAATCTCCGCTATGATCATCTGGCTTACATCGGCTATGCCAGCCCGCCTAAAGCGACCAAGCCACACGCCCAGATTACGACCAGCGTCTGCCACTACTGGGATCGTAACTTCACTCGCCCTATCTATGACGCATGGTATGGCCGCAAACGGTTTGCAGGAGCGGATACGCTGGATCGGTCTGCTAAGAAGTTTCATCCGCTGCGACATCATCGAGATTGCTGTGAACAATTGGCGGCCTGGACTCAAATTAGCAAGACGATTGTATTTTGTTACTACATTGATTTGAATCTCAGCACCCACAACCTCTTCGATTTACCGCCAATCATTCAAAAAGATTTACAGTATTATCGTACGCTGGGAGTCGACGGGTTGCTAAATTGCTTCTGCTTCCATGCGGAAACCCTTTGGCTCTACCGTGATCTACACGCATTTGGCGATCTCATGTGGAACGTGAATCTGGACTGGCGCAAACGTCAAGGCTCGCTGCTCCGTGCGCTCTTCGCGAATGCGGCACCCGCCATGGAACGATTCTACGACAGCTTGAACGCGCTTCAAAATGAACCACTCTGGAGTGGATGCAGCCTGGCGGATATGTTCAGGGGACTGATTCCGGCGTATGAACTCGCTGGATACCTTCCTCAACTTCACGAAGCGGTTCTGTCGCAACTCGAAAACCGCTTCGCGGAAACGCTCCGGTTTTTAGAAGAAGCGGCTTCGAAAAGCAAAGAAAACCCAGAAATTCTGAACCGGATTAGCGGAATCAAGTTTAATATCGACCAGCAGAAAGCATTTGCTCGCCTCGGTTGTTATGTCCTGCTCGGATTCCAGTATGGGGACGCAGGCGCGAAGGGCAACCTGCCCCACGCGGAAGCGAAACGGAACGGATTGGCTGCAACTGCGGAAGCGCTACGCATCTTCAACGCATGGCATGAAGACTACCTGCGCGGTAAGCCTTCGTGGGTTCACCTCGAAAGGAAGATCGCGGCCTATCGCGTTGCCCTTGAAGTTGATTTCCCAGAAAAGATACGCAAACAACTTTGCGAAAGAAAAGAATCTTAATGAAACTAAACCTGCTCCTTTTTTTCCTAACGTTCCTTTTGTTTTCAGCCTTGGCAGAAGTGGTGCATAACACCCCGCAAGTTGGGGAGGTTAAGACCTACATCAAAACCGTCGAACTGCCGGTGGGTACCAACAGCATTCTGCAAAAACGGTGGTACGTGGAGAATGAGCATGTTCGGCTGGGGGTGATCGATGATCCCGGTGGTGCGGTTGTGGAGTTCGTCAACAAAGCGAATGGCGTCAATCACGTGGCGGGCGACGTATACAAAATTGATCAGGACGGAGATGTGAAGCGGATCGCTGGCTGGGGATGGATTGAGTTTATCCACGACAGTGCCAATGATCCGACCGAGCAGTGGATGTATGCGCAGCCCTTTGATGTGGAATTTGTTGAGGTTGAGAAGGGGGCTCGTGGCATCAAGGTCACGGGGCAAACGGTTGAGCAAAAAATTGAACGCTGGATGACACTAACACCCGACTCTCCCGAGTTGACGGTCAAGATCAAGCTAACCAACATCAGCGATCACCCCCGCCCGCTCTGGTTACGCTGGCATCCGCAGGTTTTCCCTTCCAAAGACATAAAAGGGAAACAGAGCTGTGTGCTCTCTCCTGGAGTCGGCGACGAGGTTCGAAAAATCCGCACAGCTTGGGGGTGGGATCACTGGTTCTGGACGCACGACGGCTACTGGTTGGCGGCCGACTTCAAAACAGGGGATGGACTGTTCTGCGCCTTCGAAAAAGAGAAGGTTCCTATCCATTTTACGTGGACGCAATATAAGCACGATCGTCCCACATCCGGCGCTGTGACGATGGAACCATTTCCACGATTGATCACCGCGAACGCCGGCGAGGCAATTGACGCCACGTTCACCTACTATCCCTTCAGTCAAGCAACCGATTCGGCCACGATGCCACTCTCGCTTCTCAAAGATCCAGATGAGCAGACTCGCGCACGATCCTTCTTAGCGCGCGTCATGCCGCTCGAACATCTCGAAAAATTCGGAGCCTACACCTACGCACGAACCCTTCAATTTCCGTGGGGCCATCGCCGCCGCGACCTGCTGGGGGTGCGAGAGTGGGGCTTTGCCGATTGTGCCATTATGGGCTATCCGACTCAGGACAAACCCTTGCGCATTCGCATGACCGCCGCCGCCTTCGATGAGGCTTCGGCACTCCAGGGATGGCCCAAATGGCAACCCGGCGTAACGTATCACATCACGATGACGGATCAGGATGGCCAGCGCGTTTATGATCAGCGCGAGCTTCTCGAATTGCATGCAGGGGTGCCTGGTAACGGGGGCAACAGCGCGGATCGGGAGATTGCCGTCCCAGTGGTTGGCATTCCCGATGGAGCCTACACGCTGGCAGTCGAGGCGCTTGACCCGATGACCAAAAAAACATTTCACAAACACGAACGCCAACTCGAAATATTCGGGAATCGCCTGAAAGTAGCGAGCGAGGAATTGGCCAAACAACTTGAACAGAGCGAAAAGGATCCACCCTTCGTGACCGCACTCGCCACGCAACAGGCCAAGACACTGCCCGACGGGACACTCGAAATCCCGATTGGCGTTGAGGGTGGCTCAGTCGTCCGAAAGGACGCTCCGGTTAGTCTGGGGGTGCCTTTCCCAGAAGGTCTGAGCAGCACAAATTTCACCGCCACGCTCCTCGATTCCACGGGGCATGTAATCAACGCCAACTTTGAAGTGATGAACGTTTGGCAGGACCACAGCCTCAAATGGCTACGCACGGACTTCCAGGCCGATTGTCCGGCTGGTGCTCATGTTTTCTACACGATGAGCGTGCGTGACAAAGCGACGGATGAAACTCGGAAGAAAGAAACCAAAGAGAATGATGATCTCATTACAGTAGAAGCTGAAGCCATTATCGTCACGACGGGTGGCATGCGCGTGGTGATCCCCCGAAACACGCTTTCCATTCCCGGCCTTGTCTACTTGGATCGTAACGGAGATGGCGTGTTTACCGACGACGAGTGTGTAATTCGTGCGAGCGACAAAGGCGATATCTGGTGGACGGATGGCCACGGTGTGCGTTATGTGATGACGTTAGACGGGCCACGTAGCCAGTACTTCACACCCGGCGTCACCCTCGAAGAGAATACGCCGCTGGCCGCGACAGTCAAACTTCAGGGATGGTATCGAAACCCGGACCACCCCGATAGCACACCAGCCTACGGCGAAATTCGAATACGCTTCTTCAGGAACAAAGCATGGTTCAAGGTTTGGCATCAAGTCACCTTTACCGCTTCTCCCTGGGACGTCGAACTCAAGTCATACGGTCTGACCTTGAATCTTGACCCTACGCGTTTCCAGACCATCAATTTTGACGTCGATGGGCAAGTCGTCGATGGCAGTGCTTCCGCCGAGCTGTTCCAGAGCAGTGCCAATCGCGTCAAAATAAGTCATGACGCGCAACAGGTCGCTGAAGGACATCGATCCGATGGCGCTGTGCAATTCCGGGGCAAGGACTCAGGCTTTCTCTTCTATCACCGTAACTTCTGGCAGATGGCTCCCAAAAAACTCACGGCTGACGCAACCTCCGGGCGACTCACGATCCACTATTGGCCGGAAGAAGCCGGAATACAGACGTTCAAACCGATTGAAGAAATGATGATTCCCTCCAGTGCCAGTCCGGAAGCCTGCGGCACGGGTTTCAGCCGTACGCAAGAGATGACCTTCGACTTGTCGAACGAGGTGGTAGCCAACGAAGCAAGGGCAACCTACGGAGATCCCGTTCTGGCGTTGCCGCCGCCATCTTGGACACAGAAAACACGCGTCGTCGGGAATCTCCAGCCCTATAATCCCACGACCGGTTCCGAGGTTGAAGACTACCTCAAGCTTTACATCGACTTCCTGCTTCGCAATCGAGATTTTTTCGGTTTCTACGGGCAGTGGGACTACGGCACTTTGCACAATGTCTATAACCTTGACGACTATACGTGGCGCATTGTCGGGCGGTACGCCAACATCGGCAACGAAGAGGATATTGTCGACGCACCCTGGTTGCTCTATATGCGTAGTGGCGACCGCCGCTACTTCGAGCTGGCCGAGAGCTGGACACGACATCTGATGGAAGTGCAGTCAATCCGATGGAGCAACCTGTTCCCCAAAACAGTCGGGATGAGTCGTCGTCATCACTACACACCCTGGTTGAGCGAAGGCGACTACGGTCACACAATGCTATGCCCCTATCTGGAATACTATCACGTCACGGGTTATCGTCCCGCATGGGAGATGGCGAAAATGACGGCAGACGGCATGGCGGACATACGCAGCGGCTCCTGGCGCTATATCAGCAATCCCCTTATCGGCAGCATCCGCATGTATACCGAGACGGCGGACAAGAAGTACAAGCAGCTTGCTGACCGCATCTGGAATGAGCTTTGCACCCTTGATGGCTCCGATTGGTGGGGAGGTACCCACGGTGCGCGGATGGCACGCTGGTATGCGCCCTTCAACGCCGAATGCGAAAAGGCTTGGCTGACGGGGTCTACCGGCACGGTGATTTCCGCAGAGGTCTACACCCAGCCGTTCCGAGAAATCGATTCTGCAGCGGAGTTGAATGAACGGACGGGTATTTCATGGTATGCGCATACGGCTCGCTGGAACTTCGACAACGAGCGATCCCAGTATACGGGGCTCATTCACGGCACGCATCCCATCTATCGGGGTATGGTGCCCTACAGCATGAACACGCAGGCCTACATGGGACTTGCCCGAATGCTGACGACTGGGAAGGGTGCCATTGAACGTTCACACGAGCTTTTCCCAGCGAAGTTGGTGAATCTTAACGATGTAAAAGAGGCCGTTGTGACGGAGCAAACCGACACCGCTTTCACCATCTGGGTGAGTGGGGCGCCAGAACAGGAGTTCCCCGTGATTGGGCCGACAGGGGCAGTCGTGCAAACGGAAACAAAGGTGCTGTTTTCCTCAAAATATGATAAAAGACAAATAGCCTTTTATGAGATCTCAGTTCCTCTTGACGGGTTGACGGGTGCCTACCGTTTGAAACCTTCCCGTCCACGTTACTTCGGATCGTCGCTGCCGGAGGTAACCTTGATCACTGGAAACACCCTTTCCGGGGCGGGAGACGCCCTCTATGTTCGCTCGGATGATCTCGGCGCCCCGGCGGCGCAGTGCTATCTAACCGGCACCCCAGGCGCCTCGTTCGAACTCTTTGATTTGAGCGGTAAGCGGATCTTCTCCGAAACCTTTGTCCGTCCCGCTTCCGATGCCGTTGCGATAGCCTTCGACATCGCACTGCCTCCTGGTCAAGTCTTGAGGATCGGCGACCACAGCGGCGTTCACTTTCCGGAGCTGAAACAGATTCCGCTATTGCTTAATCCTCCAACATCGGCTTCGTCGTCGCGACTGGAGTAACCACTCTGTCTTTTATCGGGTCAGTTCTGTGGATCGACAAGAAGGCAGCTCGCCACGCAAAACACTGGCAATGGCAAGCCAGCCAGCCGTTTCGGCCGAAACAGCACCATTGAGCAAACTCCACTCTAGCGTTACACTCGGCTTGAAAATTTCAGGAAGTTGGTTCCGCCAAGAAGTTTCTAGTGCATTGCGGAAACCAATGTGTTGCGCGAGATTACCAGCAACCACAAGACGGTGAGGACGCGCAAAAATCGTTACATTGACAAGGGCCTGGGCGACTAGGTCTATAATTTTAAGGGCTGCGGGATGAAGCGTTTCTGCGGAAAGCGCATCATCCAAGGTTCCGCTTCCACCGCATCGGTGCAAAAAAGTGGTGCTCAGAATTCGCTCGACACAGCCAACACCCCCACAGTAGCACGGCTCCGTTTCAACGCCAAACCGCATGTGTCCTAGCTCGCTCCCCCCAAGCAGACATCCTTTATTAGGACTGCCTCCGAGCAGAAGCGACGCGCCCACCGCTCCGTCTTCCAGCTTAACCACGATGACATCTTCCGCTTGGGATTCGGTGCGCCCCATGATCCAACGGACTCCAAACGCCTGCATTTCTGAATTCAGCACGACGGGGATATCTCGGGCACGTTTGAAAATGGGCACCAAATCTAGTTCTTCAAAAGGCGCCGCAGAACTGAAAAGAATCTTTAGCTGATCAGGATCCACGAATCCCGTCACACTCACCCCCAACGCAAGAGGATTCGCACGAAGGAGCCCACGAAGCAAGCTCGTGAGTGCTCTCGGAATCTGTTCGGAGCCGCGGGTTGGCATGCGGACGACCTCGGTTAGTGGTTGACCCGAGAGATTCATCGTCACCGCCTCGACTGCGCCCGCACCGATTGCAAGTCCTCCAATGCAAATCCGCGAAGGATCGACTTCCAGCGGAATTCGCGGTCGACCGCGCCCGTGTTGCGAGACGGTCTCTCCTTCTCGCAAATACCCCTTTCGAAGCAAAACCTCAACCGTTCGGGCCACCGTGTTGGCATGAAAGCCAGTCACGTCTTCAAGGTCGCTACGTGAAAGACCAGGATTTTGCCAAATTGCAAAAAGAATTTTTAACTGGGTGGGACTGTTCATGGCGCATGCAGTAGCATCATTAAAATTGCTTCAGATCAACAAGATGGAGTGACGGAACAAAGCCATCGGTTTCGCCGAGATAAAGTCGGTCGTCGACACAACAGGATGCATGGAAATAGCAACGTTCATGGGTTGTATTCACACGTCCAAAATCTGTAAATCGGCCGTTCCCCGAAGCAGTGGGATCAAAGCGTACAAGCCGCATGTGTGGGTAATCAACGCCAAGCCAGATTGCACCGTTAGCATCCTCATCCATGGTCGTCATGCGCCCGCCATCCGAGAGAACCCCTAGCGGTTCGAATGTTTCATTCTCCGCATGGAATTCAAATAATTGGGATCGATCGACTGCGCCCATAAAGATACGGCCAGAACGCGTTATCAACCACTGATCGATGCCTTGGTTCCCCGCTACTTTCGGGCCCGGCTTTTTAAGAATGACCTGCGACAGATGCCGTAAACGATCTTCTTCAGGATCGTACTTGAGCAATTTCAACGCTCCATCTCCCAAATCTAACCAGCCGCCGTAACAAACCCCGTCCGGCGTGACCACCATATTGTGGTGCGCAAAGTCGGAAATCCGACCATAGTCAGTTAATCGCCCGTTCGCTACGTCAACCGAAAAGAAGTGATTTCCCGGAAGCGTATGGCCGTAGGCTCGACCACGCCGTGCATCGACAAGCATAGACTGAGCATAGAGAAACTCCGGCAATCTAGCCACGATTGAACGGGATTTCGATCCCGGATCGTACCGCACCACGGTTCCACCCGGGTCACAACTGCGACGATCCCATCCATTTAAATCGGGCAGGCAAAAATCACGGTACTGCACATCAGGATAGCCTTGCGCCCGCTTTCTCGCCAACATCCGCTCTGGAAGTTCGCGGTCGAAGTAAGCGGTGGTTACCGGCAAACCATCCCAGGTAAAATGATTGCCTTCGCCCAACAGAAGGCTACCATCCGATAACGCCCCGAGTGCATTATGAAGCTTTGAGCAGTAGCCACGCTTGCCCACCCACGGAAAGATCTCGTCGCACATTTCTATGCAATCCGAATCGAGGTCGAAGCAGGCTAGGATAGCGGATCCCCCTGTAAGTCCGAGATACAGCTTCCGGTCGATTCGAACCATTGACGTGATGGCAATCGCATCGCGATCCGGTACATAGCGTTCTTCAACTTTCATTTTTTTTAATTCCCTTCGCGGCGCAAAACCATATAGGTATCAAGTTCCTTGCACGATACGGTGGTCCACCCATTTTCCAAGGTCACGAGCGGTTCCGATACCGGACCCAATCCTTCGGGGGAAAAAACCGCAACCGGTTTTTCAACTCCCTTCCAACGAACAACGACATCGACGGGTTTTGTGTTATCGTAATTCAGTAAATGAACGATTTCTTCTCCCGCTTCGTTGGTCAACGTGTCGACACCAAGAAAGGTCGATCCCTCAACACGAACCGTGCCATCGTGTAGTTGTCCGAGCGTTTCAAGAAGAGGCGATGCGTGCGCAAGGGCCTCTTCGATCGAAACATTCAGACTGCCAAGCCATTTCACGCCCGGCTTGTCACGGAACACGCGCAACGCACGAGGATTGCGGGGCAGAAAATATTCATCGTGCGAGCACGCATCGCCACACAGAATGACTGCGCCATGTTCAGCTTGCGCAGTTAACCGACCGAGCTGTTCGTCGCTGACCAAGCGCACGTCGGGCACGATCAAGACCCGGATACCCGCGAGTGCCACATCGCTATCACGGTCTACAAACTGAAAAGGAATCTGATTCTGAAGGAGGATTTGAACAACCGCATCGCGCGCCGTTGCGCAAAGAGACTCATCCGAGATTAACGATTCTCTGTTATAATAGACGCCCAGCTCGGCATTGCACGTTGCCTCACGATAGAGAGAACCATAGCGATCGAGAAATTCTGTTACGGTGCGCAACGCCTGAAGAAACTCAGGCCGCCGATAGAGCATGCTGCCGTCAGCACCGTCCATCCGCAAGCCCCACGTTGTTGCAGGCACATGCCCGCCGAAGCAGAGCGCCTCACACATCGACAAGGCGCATTCTTTCGAGTTGGGCCAACGCGATCGGTCTGCCCCTGGATCCGTGATATGGTGCGAAGCAAAAATCTTGTAGCCGCCCGACTGTCCCCATTTGTAGGCTAAAACTTGATGTCGCACCTCATCGCCTACCCGCGCGGGGAAGCGCCCATTTTCGGCACATACCAAATCGTGCGTCTCACCGAGATCGGGTGGATAAACATGAATTCTAGTTGACTCCGGGAGCTTTCTGGCGATGGCCGGATTCCCGCCGAGGATAGCACCAGACTTCAGGCTGCGAATGTGACTGGAAAGTTCACGCATCATATTCTGCCGTTGTTCTTGGCGGAATCGAACCATTGCACCCCACAAAGGATCGCGCGACTTCCTGTAAAGATTGTTCTCGTCCGCCGGCAATAGCGAAACACCTTCCAAGGTAGGCAGTCCGAATACAGACCGTGCCCGCTCCGGCGGATAGGTTGTGCGAAGATATTCCTTAAAGGCGACCTGACAGATTTCGCAATAACACCCCCGGTAGTAATCGTTGTCGAGCCGGATTCCATCCAAATCGCAATGCTTGATACCAAGCTCGATACCGTCTAAATAGTATTGACGAACGTGCGGATGACTGAAACATAGAGCCGGCCGATCATAATCATACCGACGGATTCCTCCTTTGCTGTCTCTCTGCAAACAATCGCGTGCCCACGGGTTCTCTAGAAAGAAAAGCTCTTCTTGAATTGAAAAAAACTGGAAGTAACCCATCACCAACAACCCGAATTCATGCGCGTGCTGCACAAATTGACGAGTTAGCTCCACATCCTCATGCTCCGCTTTCAAACCAAAGCCATAAAGAAAGTGAAGTTCCGCGAGGCGATAGCCCGCCTCAGCGATGTCATGCACGGAATCACGTTCGTGTACACGGCGATACCAATCAAGCCAAGCGTCAGTCGACTGATCGACAAGCCCCAACACCTGAACCCGCGTCCGGCGGCTGAACATGGGCGTGTAATGGCACCCCATGATCATAGGCAGGGGCGTTGCCAGCATTTGACTTCGCGGTACGGCACGGGTTTTATGTGTTGGGGTCAATTTTGCTCCTCACGTTTGAGACTCATGAAAAAACCTTCAATGCTACGCCTACGCCTTGCGCTGCAGGGTGCTTTAATAAGTTGAAGAGATCCCGACCCACCCAAGGGCACATGCCGATCCACCTTGTCATCTCTTTTTTGCGTATTCTGTCGCATGAAGACAGAACTAAATGTAGCACGGAGCCTTACTCCAGTCAACTACTCTATTCGGATAATGTCTAATCGGTTAGCGACCGGGGAATGCATTCACGATTCATTGACCGGTCATCAACGGCTACAGGTTTTTCTCCCCTGTGGTTCGCCCACTCGCAACTCGCTACTTCTCCCCTGTGGCTGGCCTCGGTGAGGCCGGAATCGTCCGCGATCAGTACTAGCGACTAGCCACTAGCGACTAGCCACTGTAATCGGTCAGGCACAGCCCCCTGTGCCTGACCGATTACCGAGGTCCCCGTTTTTCCCGTTTAAAAAAAATAGTAGATATGTTAGAATCAAACCCTACACTTACCTCACACCACCATTAACAGGAGAAAATCGCATGGAATCCCTCGCTGACTTCGGCTTAACTGAAATGCAAATAGAAATCAAAAGCCTCTGCCGCCGCATTGGCCTTGAGAAAATCGTCCCCGTTCGCGAACACTACGACGAAACAGGAGACTGGCCTCACGAAATCGTTAAAGCTTTCGCCGACTCCGGTCTCTTTGGTATTTTCATTCCCGAAGTTTATGGCGGTATGGGCGGTTCAACCATGGATTTCGCCGTTGCCGTAGAAGAACTTTGTAAGTATGACGCCGGTATCGCTCTCGCCCTCTTTGGCACCGGCCTCGGCACATTGCCCATCATCCTCTGCGCAAACGAAGAACAAAAGCAAAAGTATCTCCCCCGCGTGGCAGAAGGAACCGTCGCCGCCTTCGGATTGACAGAAGCAAACGCTGGCTCCGATGCAGCAGCAATCCAGACAACCGCCACGAAGGATGGCGACTATTATATTTTGAATGGCACCAAGCAGTGGATCACCAACGGCGGCGAAGCCGAGATCTACACCGTCTGCGCCATGACCGACAAGAAGAAGGGCGCTCGTGGCGCAAGCTTCTTCATCGTCGACAAAGGCACAGAAGGCTTCACCTTTGGTAAGAAAGAGAACAAGATGGGCATCCGTGCCTCCACCACACGCGAACTGATCTTCCAGGATTGCCGCGTCCACAAGGACAACCTCATCATGGGTGAAGGCCGTGGATTCATCGTCGCCATGAAAACCCTCGATGCTTCGCGCCCAAGCGTTGCAGGACAGGCGCTTGGTATTGCCGCTGGCGCACTCGAAATCGCGATCAAATATTCTCGCGAACGCCGCCAGTTTGGTCAGCCAATCAGCGCCAATCAAGGCCTTCTGTTCATGCTCTCCGATATGGCGATGAAAGTAGAATCCGCCCGCGCCCTCGTGTACCGTTGCGCAGCTTACATGGATAGCGGAGCCAAGGATGTTAGCAAGATTTCTGCAATGGCCAAATGCTACGCCTCCGATGTGGCAATGTCCGTCACGACGGATGCGGTACAGATCCTCGGTGGGTATGGCTACATGAAGGAATACCCTGTCGAGAAGATGATGCGCGATGCCAAGATTACCCAGATCTATGAAGGCACGAACCAAATTCAGCGCGATGTCATCGGCAAGGCTCTCATCAAAGAAGCCGCCCAGGGGATTTTCTAGTCCCTTTCATTCCTCACCTCTAAACCTCGCCAGAACCATGAAATCTTTTGAACAACTCTTCGCTGAACTGAAAATCAAAGCCGATAGCGGCGACCCCGATTCTGGGACCGTCAAGGAACTCGAAAAGGGCATTCATTTCATCGGAAAGAAAATCAATGAAGAAGCCGGCGAGGTTTGGATTGCTGCGAAATATGAGGGGAACGAACGCACAGCCGAAGAAATTTCGCAGCTACTCTATCATGCTCAGGTGATGATGATCGCCAAGGGCATCAGCCTTGAAGATGTCTACAAGCACCTCTGAAACACAGTCGACTACCATGATAAGAATTGCACTTCCAAATAAAGGGTCCCTTTCCGAAGCGGCCATCGTCATTGTTAAAGAGGCCGGCTATCGCTGCGCGCGATCCGGTCGTGAACTTTGTCTCATCGACACTGAAAACGATATCGAGTTCGTTTTTCTTCGTCCGCGAGACATTGCGGTTTACGTCTCACAAGGCGTTGTTGAAATTGGCATTACTGGGCGCGATCTCAACCTGGATGCCAACGTCCCTGCGGTTGAAGTCATGGCCCTCGGCTTCGGTAAATCGACCTTCCGTTATGCGGTACCGAAAGAGAGCGATCTCGTTCCAGATCGATTGAACGGACTTCGGGTTGCGTGTTCCTACGCTAACATCGTGAAGCGCGATTTAGAAAACCGTGGCGTTCACGCGACGATCATACCCGTAGATGGGGCGGTCGAAGTTTCGATACGCCTTGGCGTTGCCGATGCGATTGCCGACGTTGTCGATTCCGGCCAGACACTCCGCGAAGCGGGACTCAAAACCGTTGGCGATCCCGTTATGGAATCCGAGGCGATCGTGATCTCACGCTCCGCTGAAACAGCGGCGCTTCCACAGGTTGCGGTCTTTCTTCGCCGCCTCCAAGGCATCGTGCTCGCACGCGAATACGAGATGATTGAATACGATGTCTGCCGCTCCTTGCTGAAGAAAGCCATCGTGCTGACACCCGGAATCGAAGCACCGACCATCGCCCCCTTGAACGACCCCACCTGGGTTGCTGTGAAAGCGATGATTAAGAAGAAGGGCATCAATGCGATTATTGACGAGCTTTCAGACCTAGGCGCAAAAGGCATCGTCATCACCGACATCCGCACATGCCGCCTGTAGAACCACCCTTCCACCCGATTCGACCCGGTTACGGCGCTTCAGAATCGCTTCGCTGAGGTTACGACTGCCGATCGCCGTAGTTTTTATCGAGCCACTGGCGATAGGCTCCGGTTCGAACCGACTCGACCCAGTCTTTATTCTCAAGATACCAGCGAACGGTCTTCTCAAAACCGGAATCGGCCGTTTCCGTCTGACGCCATCCGAGATCTTTCTCCAGTCGTGAGCAGTCAATGGCATAACGATGATCGTGGCCAGGACGGTCCTTAACGTAAGTGATGAGGCTTTCGCGTGGCTTACCAGAGGCGAGCGGTGGCGCAAGGCGATCAACAACTGCGCAGAGACGTTTGACGACATCGATATTTCTAAGCTCACACCGTCCACCCACCGCGTAGGTTTCGCCCGATGCCGCTTGTTGCATGATCTGCCAAATGGCGGAACAGTGATCGTCTACGTGCAACCAATCGCGCACGTTGATGCCTTCTCCATAGACCGGTAGCGGTTTGCCTTCGAAGGCGTTGAGGATCACCAACGGAACGAGCTTCTCAGGGAATTGATAGGCACCATAGTTATTGGAGCAATTCGAAATGGTGATCGGCAAGCCGTAGGTATCGTGGTAAGCGCGCACGATGTGGTCAGATGATGCTTTAGAAGCAGAATACGGGCTGTGAGGCATATAAGGCGTTTGCTCTGTGAAAAAGCCTGTGTCGCCTAGGCTGCCAAAAACTTCGTCCGTGCTAACATGATGAAAAAGCACCATCTTGCCGAGGCGCTCTTTTGCTGTTTGCACGAGATTGAAGGTACCGACAATATTGGTTTGGATAAAATCGTCGGGGGCAACAATGGAACGGTCAACATGAGACTCGGCCGCAAAATGACAAACGGAATCAATGTCAAATTCAGTAAAGATTTCAGTTAGGCGTGCTTTATCGCGGATGTCGGCATGAACGAAGACATAACGATCACCAAAGGTCTTGCTAATATCGTCAAGGCTGAGAGGATTTCCTGCGTACGTGAGGGTATCGAGATTGATGATCCTACCTTTGAAGTCCGTTTGAGTCAATACATATCGGATGAAATTTGACCCAATAAATCCAGAACCGCCCGTAACCAAAAGATTGCTAAATTTTCGCATGATGTTTTCCTGTGTAAAGAGCACTATTGTACATGAATAATCGGAGGTACTCAACACCGTTTACCCTCTTCATGATCGGGTGGGCGCCTACTTACTTTCGAACCAATAAATTTCCGCCGTACGTTGCCTCGCTGATGTCGTCTACAACTGCATAGCAGGAGGGATCAACTGTTCTCGCTGTTTTAAGGACTCGAGCCGTCTGCTTTCGTCTGACCTGAACAAAAAGAATGTTGACCGGACCGTCTCGACCTCGCCCATCCGTAACAGTAACCCGAAATCCAGTTTCCCGGAGGGCACCAGCGATCTCATCTCCGCGTACACTGAACACACGGACAATCTGTTCCCCAATTTTGAAGAACTTTTCAATCGTGATGCCGACGTAAGTTCCCGTAGCGAAGCCGCCCGCGAAAGCAAGTGCCGTCATTGGGCCGCTGATGGTGGTAAGAACCTTGGAAACGGCATAGACCCAAATCAGCGATTCCACAAAAGCCAAACAGAATGCGTGAACCCGCTTGCCACGGATGATCATCACATGACGAAACGTGCCTAGAGACACATCCATCACACGAGCTAAGAAAATTAAAATTGCTAAGATAACACTATCTGGAATGACCACTTCAATACCTTTCTAAACCGAATAAACTTTAGTACAAGCGGCATCCATCTCGGCACGAATGGCAAGCGACGTAGCACGCTTATCAGCGGCATCAAGAATCGGCCTGCCAATGACGAGGTGCGTCGCCCCATCCCGTATCGCCTGCCCCGGCGTCGCCACCCGTTTCTGGTCGCCAACATCGCCGCCAACGGGGCGCACGCCTGGTGTAACCAGCCAAGGCTCAACACCGATAGCCTTACGAAGTGCCACAACCTCTTGGGGGGAACAAACCAGCCCATGCGCACCGGCGGCGATCGCCATCGAGCCCAGCGAAACCACCTGCTCTTTCATCGAACGCGTGACACCGAGATTATCTAAATCGCTCTGATCCATACTGGTCAGCACGGTGACAGCAAGGAGCTTCGTGGTCGTATTCGCCTCCTTCACGGCCTTCGCAGCACCCTCAATCATTGCCTTCGACCCTGTCGCATGGAGCGTGAGAAGTTCAACACCAAATTTCATACAGGACGCCACCGCACGTTCGACTGTCCTCGGGATGTCGTGGAGCTTGAGATCGAGAAAAATTCGCTTCCCCTCCCCTGTCAGCATATCCAGCACCTGAGCACCATCCGAAATGAATAACTCAAGTCCAACCTTGTAGAACGACACGGCATCACCAATCTCGCGAACCGCCGAAGCCGCTTCGACTGCCGAGGGTACGTCCAGTGCCACAATAATTTCATGCTTCATTTGGAATCCTTTGCATAATTTTTCCTAGAGTTTAGCACAGCCGGCGACCCTTGAATAACGTTTTTTCGCTACGCTAAACGTTATCCGAAAAGGTTTCTGAGTTCTGTGCACTCTCAGCTTCCAACAGCCAACACTCAAATCCAATTTCCAAGTGAGAAACTTCGGTCAGACCGTCTACGATCTTAGATTATTATCGTAGATTTCGCGAGCGATCATTCATTTGGACATTGGACACTCCTTGTTGGCTATGGTGATAGAATCTTAAACGCAAAGATCGCTAAGTTTACGCAAAGTCCGCAAGGAAGGTG
>CAZUAY010000007.1:23230-28261 GCA_964618405.1 uncultured Lentisphaerales bacterium | reverse complement strand
CCACTCGCCACTGATGACTCGCGACTCGCAACTGTAATCGGGAAGTCAACGGGGGGGATAACAAGAACGGGTCTATTTCAATTGGGAGCGTCCATGGGGGCTGATTTTGTTAAGCACCGCTGGCGTAGACTGCTAAAACTTCTGTCCGCAGATTTCGCAGATTACACAGATTTTATTTTGTCTTTTGGTGGATTCTAAAACGAGTAAAAAGCGATAACAAGCAAGATCAGGGGTTTCTGCGAGCTCCGATGGCCGAAAAGATTTCTGAAAATCTCTTCGCGATGCGGATCATGACGGCGGCCAACGAACGCTTCTTCTATTGCTACGACGACGGCATCACCGTCTACGTGCTCTCCGGATACACGAAGAAAACAGCGAAGATTCCGAAAACGGAACTCAACCGCGCCTTGGCAATCAAGAAAGGACTTGGACTATGAAAACGGCAATGAAAAAAAAGGAACGTGACACTTGGGCTGAAAAACGGCTCGCTGCCACCCACGCCTGGCGCAAAAAGACGGAGTCGCTTCCTGGATACGCCGGTGCGGCCGAGGAAGTGGACTGCGAGAACAGCATCGCCACCATGCTCTACGAAGCACGGCGGCTTGCGAACAAGACGCAGACAGACGTCGCTCGCGAGATGGGCATCAGCCAGTCCGCGTTCTCACGCATGGAACGCGGCAACGCCACGATCAAAAACTTCATGCGCTGCCTCGATGTCTGCGGATTCGACATCGTGATGACGCCGAAGAGCACACACGCCAACATGGCATACCGAAGCTGAACCTAAGCCACATCTGCTACTACAGCGGATAGTCTGTCGGGGCAGGTCTGACAAGTCCGACAGGCAACGAATTCTTTATGCGCCGAAGGATTCGAGCGTCTTGGTGTGGCGGCCGATTTCCGTAACGAGTTCATCGCGGCGTGCCTTCTGTTGTTCGAGAATTGCCGCAGGTGCCCGTGAGACAAAAGCTTCGTTGGAAAGCTTCGCGTTGACGGTCTTTAGGAATCCCTGGAGTTTCCCGATCTCGTCGACAATCCGCTTCTTCTCAGCACCGACGTCGATAACTCCTTCAAGCGGGATGCCTATCATGCCGAGCGCACAGGTGGCGAAAGGCATGCCGACGATAGGGTCGTCAATACGCACGTCGAGCGTTTCGGCGCGCACCGCCACCTTGATTGAATCCGCATCGCGCAAAATCAAATCTGCCGTAGTTTTATCGATGGAGTTAATGACGTACGAGACACTTTGAGAAGGCGGGATATTGCAGTCAGCGCGTAAGGCGCGACCCGCGGTGATCATTTCGCGTTTACTCTCGACGTATTTCCGGACTTCTTCGGAGAGATTCCACGTTGTGTTCTCAGCATCGGAGTAGGCGGCTGGCCAAGCGGCTTGCATGATCGATTCGGTGTCTGAAGCATAGCCCATCTCGTGCCAGAGTTCTTCCGTAATGAAGGGCATGAAGGGGTGCAAGAGACGGATTGCCTTCCCAAGCACATCGTACATGATGGTCAAGATTTGGCGACGACGGGCTTCGTCAGTGCCATAGAGATCGGTCTTGGCGTATTCGAGATACCAGTCGCAGAATTGAGTCCAGATAAAATCATAGAGTGTGAGTGCGGCATCTTGGAAGCGATACTTTTCCAACGCTTCTGTTACGGAGGCGATGGCACGTTGACAAGAAGCAAGCATGTGTCTATCGTCATCGCAGAGTAGCGCAGGATCAAGCTGGATTCCGTTCGTTGCGATGGAACGGAAATCGAGGTCAGGCGCCTTCTCCGCATGCATCTTCATGAAGCGTGCTGCGTTCCAGATCTTGGTCGCGAAGTTGCGGCCAATTTCAAATTTGTCCATATTGACATAAACGTCCGTGCCCGGCGAGGTAATCTGCATCAGGCTGAAGCGGAGCGCATCGGTGCTGAACTTCTCAATGATGTCGAGCGGGTCGATTGAATTGCCGAGCGACTTCGACATCTTTCGTCCTTGGTCATCGCGGACGACGCCGTGGATCACCACATTGGAAAACGGTGGTGCCTCCATGAACTTGCAGCCAGCCATGACCATTCGGGCGACCCAGAAGAAGATGATATCTGGGGCGGTCACCAAATCGGCAGTGGGGTAGTACTTCTTAAGATCCGCGCTGTCGTGATTGGGCCAGCCGAGGGTACTGAAAGGCCAGAGCCAAGAAGAAAACCACGTATCGAGAACGTCTTCGTCTTGCTTGATGGCCTCGCTACTAGCGGCGCAGGCTGGGCAGGATGTGGGCTTCTTTGCAGCAGCCCATTCGTGGCCACATTCGCAGGTATAGACGGGGATGCGATGTCCCCACCAGATTTGCCGAGAAATGCACCAATCGCGGATGTTTTCCATCCAAGTGAAAAATGTGTTTTCGTAACGTTGCGGCGTGAACGTAATCTTACCAGAACGGACGGCCTCTATGGCTGGACCAGCCAGCGGCTTCATGCGCACGAACCATTGTTTTGAAAGGCGTGATTCGACAACGGTTTCGCAGCGGTAGCAATGGCCGATGGAGTTCTTGTAGTCTTCAACGCGAACGAGGAATCCGCCCTTTTCAAGGTCGGCGACAATCTGCTTGCGGCATTCAAAACGGTCGAGGCCTTCGTAGCCGGAAAGCTCATTCATCGTGCCATCGCCGTTCATGATATTGATCGCGGGGAGATCATGACGTTGCCCGACGCCGAAGTCGTTTGCATCGTGCGCGGGTGTGATTTTAACGACGCCAGTTCCGAATTCGCGTTCCACATAGTCGTCAACGACGACGGGGATTTCTCGATTCGAGAGCGGGAGCAAGACTTTGGCGCCGTGCAGATGCGTGTAACGTTCGTCCTTGGGGTTGACGGCAACGGCCGTATCACCCGGGATCGTTTCGGGGCGCGTGGTGGCGACTTCGATAAACTCGCCTGGGCGACCGACCACAGGGTAGCGGACGTGCCAGAGAAAACCATCGTTCGGCTGATGCTCACTTTCGTCATCGGCCAGCGCGGTTCCGCAACGCGGGCACCAGTTGACGATGTAGTTCCCGCGGTAGACGAGATTTTCTTCGTAGAGTCGGCAGAAGACCTCAGAGACGGCGTCGCTGAGACCCTCGTCCATGGTAAAGCGTTCGTGTTCCCAATCGCAACTACAGCCGAGCTTTCGAAGTTGGTTGACAATGGTGCTGCCGTAGAGTTTGCGCCATTCCCAAACACGCTCGATAAAAGCCTCGCGACCGAGGTCGCGGCGCGTCTTGCCTTCCTTCTTTAAAGCTTTTTCAACGACGTTCTGAGTCGCGATGCCGGCATGGTCCGTTCCTGGAACCCACAAAACGTTGCGACCCTGCATACGCCTCCAGCGGACAAGAACATCCTGCACGGTGTTGTTGAGCGCGTGGCCCATGTGCAGGATGCCGGTAACGTTGGGAGGCGGAATGACAATGCAGTAAGGCTCGCCACCTTTTGAAGCATCGCCCCTAAATTGCCCTGTCTTTTCCCACCAATGATACCATTTAGCCTCGAGGGCTTTAGGGTCGAAATGCTTGTCCATGTATTGTCGTCTATCTGCTGTGAAGCTATTGTGCGGAGATGCGAGTTGGCCGAGGGCGCATTAGAAGCGAACGCCCACCATGCCGTAGACGGCATTATCATCGGAGTAGAAGTCGCCCGCAACCGTTATGTAGGTATCGTCCGTCATCGTGATGTTGAGACCAACGGTCATGCCAATGTTATCACAGGAGTCGTATTCATCGGATAAGACGTAAGAAACGACAGGGCCGAAGAACAATCCAATGGTTTCTGGCATAATGAACGAAGTTCTGTGGAGTTCATTGACAAGCTCGAAAGTAAGGAAGGCGTCGAATTGCGACCATGTGAAATCATCGAAATTGGCAAATGAATATTCTGCACCCGTTGTCAACCGATAGCTTGAAACGTCCGAGAGGCGCGACAATTGGTCGGATTCGAGGAGGTTCGCCCAGACGCCGACTCCGAAGAGACCTTGTGTGTCGTTTTCTTTCGAGTAAATACCCGTTTCTTCCTTGATAGCGCCTACGAGGCCATAGACGGTTAGCCAACGCGTAAGATCGTAGCCTACAATCACGTTAAAGCGCGTTAAGTCGATTTCGGTTTCGATGTTGCGGTCGTTGTCCATATACTTCGTTGCTGAACCAGCGAACATCGCGAGATGCCATCCGCTGAGATCGTTGCCGATACTTGCGAAGTTGATGCTACCTGTGTCACGACTCGCTGGTGTAACGGCGAATGTCGAAGAGGTGAGTGCTGTTGCCACGGCTACGCATGCGATTAGGGTCGTCTTACTCATTTGTTTTGCATCCTTAGGTGTTGATTAAGAAGGTCGTGTTGGTCTATACTAGCGCTCTGAAAACCATTGCGCCAAAAAAACACGTTATATGCTAACTGATTTCTGTAGAAACTCAAGGAATTTATTTTGAATAATCGAATAAAAACAGTTGTTATTTCATCCATGACCGTAATTGGGCTCATAACGGGCTGCTTTCAGCAGGTTGCGCCGAAGCGGGATGTGGAAGCGTTCAGCATGGCCGAGGCTTCCAATCTTCGGGAAACGGTGGAGTTTATCAACCTAGCGCGCATCAGCGATCCGGTATCGTTTCCAGTTGACCTCGAAACATTTCCGAAGTTATCGAAACTTTCCGTTCGTGGGCAAAAAGGCTGTGCGAGCGTTCCCGAGGGAATCGGTCAGCTTACGAACCTCACGTTTTTGGATCTATCGGAAACTGGGGTGTCATCCCTTCCTGATTCGTTCGGGGCACTGTCAGGACTCCGCCACTTGTATTTAGCGAATAATGGGATGACGAACTTTCCAGTGTCGGCATGCGCGTTGCAGGGGCTGACGTACTTGAATTTTGATCGGAATGCCGTGACGTCGTTGCCTGAGGAAGTCCGAGGCCTCGCCGCCGTGAAATGGGTACGGCTGAACTACAATAACTTGCAGGCGCTTCCAGAGGGTGCCGCCGAATGGAAGCAGATTCGGAAGCTTTATTTGCGCGGCAATCGTTT
>CAZUAY010000007.1:0-23220 GCA_964618405.1 uncultured Lentisphaerales bacterium | reverse complement strand
TAAAGATGACTTCACTTGAAGAGCTCGACCTCGGAAAAAATAAAATCACGCAATTGCCAGATGGAATTGTTGCGCTCACCGCGTTGCGCCGGCTCGACCTCGATGGCAATCCTTTGGAGAAGCTTCCGGACGGAATCGGCGGTATGAAGGGGCTGAAGAATCTCATTTTGAATCAATGCAAAATTCCGCCAGAAGAACAGAAGCGAGTTCGCGAAGCTTTTCCGGATCCAGTCGCGGTTCACATCGCTTTCTAAAGAGAAAATTACGAATTACGAATTATGAATTACGAATTGGGACTCCAGAGCGTTTCTCGTATGTCCCGCGAGGGACAAGCGATGGTAGAATTTGTGATTTGCCTCGTTGGGATTTTGATTGTTGCTGCAGGGCTTTTGCTTGTGGCTGACCTGACTCGCTCCGATACCGAGACGCTCGTGACGGCAACGGGATCAGCGATCTCGGATGCGATGTCGCTGTCGATAGCCTCATCTTTTTCACCTATTGAGGACTGGGATGAGGGGCGTGATGGCATGCGACACACGAAGGACGATCGTGCACAGACAGGCAACTTTGGCAGGATCAGGAACCGTGTCACGTCTTATACCGCGCCAGAAGGTGATCGGTCGGGAATGCGGCGGGCTGACGGTTCCTCGGTGCATTATAATGACATCGTGCTGTTCAACGATGGCGCGTTACTTTCATCAGCGTTGCAATTCATGCGTGCGAGGGAAGAGGCAACGGTTGAGACGCTTCCCGTCTTGCAGTCGTTGATAGGCGTGCCAGCTGAGATTACCGTTCGCAATGAGGTCTGGATGCCAGCCCTCGGAGGCTTGTACTGATGCGTAAAGGGGTGTGCGCTGTCTTTGTTTTCGGGGTTACACTTGTCCTTCTGACCTTGCCCGTCAACGGGCGGGTGTTTATGAAAATCCGCGGCGATTCAGATGTCGTCATGAATTCCGGTGGTGGAGCAAAAATTTACGAATCTGATATCGAGGTCAATGGTAGATTAGCCACTCTGCGCGTGTACGGCTTCAAGGAGGGTTCCGAGACGGTGGGCACTCATTTGCTCAAGGGTTTCGGTCTCGACGCCGCCGCTATGCTCGAAGGTGCGATGATCAAGCTTCCCAAGCGTTTTGGTGCATCGTGGCTTTTTGTGCTTCCTGGCATGACGGGGGATGTGTCGTCGGCTATTCTCATTGAGTCGAGCGAAGGGTTTGCGTCGGGGGCGCCGGAGTGGGTATTTCCCGAACTGCCACAACCGCCGGGATTTATCGCGGAGTTGACAGCGGTGGATAAAGAATCGCGGTTCGTGATGTGTTGCGGACACTCGGGGATGCCGGCATCTGCTGCTCTCAGCGGGATGCGAGGGATCTTGGAGCGGGATGGGTGGGTGACCGTAACGCCTGCGAAGGATAAAGTCTCGTCTCTTCTTTTTGAAAAAGGAGATCATGTGGCACTTGCTTGTGCGATCCCCCAGGAGAGCGGGAGCTCCCTGCTCGTCATGAAAAGTCGTCGGTGAGACAACTCGCTATAGCACCTGCGGACCCGTCTTGCGAATGACCACGAGATCTTCAATCCGCACGCCGCCGAGGTCTGGATAATAGAGTCCAGGTTCTATCGTCACGACCATGTTTTCGAGCAACTTGCCACCGCTTGGTGAGAGTCGAGGTTCTTCGTGTATTGCGAGCCCAACACCATGTCCTGTGCTATGGATAAATCCATGGGGAACACCATTTTTAGTAAAGGTGTTGAAGCCAGATTCGGTGAGGCTTGTCGCTGCTTTCGCATGAACGGCAGAGCCCAGTACGCCAGGAATCAGCATCGCCATCGCTGAGTCGTGCGCTGTTTTGACGGCATGGTAGAGGCGCTTCTGCTCTGCACTTGGCTTGCCGTTCATAAAGGTGCGTGTCATATCGCCCCAGTATCCAGAGTCGAGACTGCGTGGAAAGATGTCGCAGACAATCCATTCGCCAGTTCTCAATGGCCCCGAACCACTTTCGTGCGGGTCTGCGGCTTGTAGGCCACCTGCGATGATGGTGTCTTCGTCGATGCAGTTGAATTCGAGAACCGTGCGCCGCACAATTTTACGGACGAATTCAGAGGTTAGCGTTTTGCCTTCCCAGTGTAGCACGCCACCACGCCCAGATGTTGCCTCTGCAATGACTTTGCCCACGGCCTTCATGGCCGCACGTGCCGCTTTTTGTGATCGCGCAATGTGGCGAATTTCGTCTTCGGACTTCACTTGGCGTGCCTGTTTCAAAAAGCTGGATCCAGAGATTGTCAGCGAGATCCCTCCTTCCTCAAGCTCTCGGGCAAGTCCAAGGGGGAAGGATACATCGACATCAACGGTTGATATTTTGTGCTTAGCCAGTGCAGCGAGCGTCCACTCTGCAAAGCTGCGTCGTTGTTCCGCCGTAAGACCCAGCGTATCGGGACTTTCGACGGTGCAGTTCTTGGATTGCTTTCGTGCGCGTCCGTATTCCATCGTTGAGACGACTAAGATCGTTTGGTGAGGTTGGCAGATCGCAACCACTGAATCAGGAGCCACGAATCCCGTTGCATATCGTATGTCGGGGCTGTTTGAGGCTGTTCCTGCGATTAAAAATGAGGCTGTTAACTTCTTCATGTGACAGAGTATTTTCTATTGCACAAATAAAGGCAAACAAATTCGTCTAGAGCGCTTTTCAGAACCGCTCTCAATTGTGCCCAGTTTATCAAAGTTTTTATCCTGACATCTTTTTTCTTAGCCCCTACAGTTGGAAAGTTCATTCTGTTTTACTTGAGGTTGATGTTTTTATAAGTATATGCAATACAAGTACTTATTATGTTTTTAATGTTTAAAATCTGTTTTTTATTTTCGAGTCACTTGCGCGCTAAGCATTTAGAATCCAATGAGTTCAAAGTTGGGTGAACCCGAAATTTCTGGATTATGAGGGGGCTAAATGGCTGTAAGCGCTTCAGTCGCAACGGCTCCGAAACAAGCTACGAAGGGGGTGTTCATAACCTGTTCATAACCCGTAAATTCTTTTGTCTTGCCTGAAGAGGCGTGCTTGTGTGATTATGGGTAGCGCAAAGGGATACTGTCTGACTCATTTCGAGAGACAGGAACAAGGGTTGAGGGCTTGGGCTCCCAATTCATCACTTTGAAAAACGTTGAATCGGCTCGGTTGCTCGATTACGAAAATTTTATTTTGACTCTGGAGATTGAAGTGTAAATGCATGAAGTTGTATGGGGGTTCGCTCTCGAACGGCTTAAGTCCTCGCTTGACGGTGACGTGTTTTCTCGTTGGATTGCTGTCATCGCGCCCGTGTCGTTAAACGAGGGGGTTCTGACGTTGGCAGTCGACAATGAGATGCTAAAGATGTGGGTTGATAATAACTACATGCCGTATATCGTTGATTCGTTGCGCATCGACTCTGCTGAAAAAGTTCAGGAGGTTGATATTGTTGTGGATTCGGAGAAAACGTCTGCTGCCTTCGATTCTCGTTACGACACGCCGATGCCGAGGCCGCAGCGGGTTGAAGTGCGTCCGCAGGTGAGTCGCTGCCAGTTCGGCTTGAATCTCGACCCGAACTATACTTTCGCGGATTTCGTCATTGGCCCTTCGAATAGTTTCGCCCATGCCGCTTCGGTTGCCGTAGCATCGAATCCAGGCAATGCTTACAATCCACTTTTTATCTATGGCGACACTGGGTTAGGTAAAACGCATCTGATGCAAGCCGTCGCCCATGGGGTGCAGTCACAGAATCCCAAGGCCGTTGTGTGCTTCGTGACCTCCGAAGTACTTTTGAACGACTTTATTGAGTCGATTCGAAACAACACAGGTGGCGATTTTAGAAAACGTTACCGAAATGCCGATGTCCTCCTCATCGACGACATTCATTTTTTAGCTCAAAAGACTGCCCTTCAAGAGGAGTTCTTCCACACGTTCAACACGCTTCAAAACGCACATAAACAAATCATCATGACGAGCGATCGTCCGCTGAATAAGATTGAGGGGCTCGAAGCACGCCTTGTGTCGCGTTTCCAGCAGGGACTGATTACCTCTATCGAGCGGCCTGACTTCGAGACGCGCGTCGCTATTTTGCGTTACAAGCAACGCAACTCGACGATTCAACTCCCCGATCCACTGCTCACGTTCATCGCAGAGAATATCAACTCCAACGTGCGCCAGCTTGAAGGAGCCATTATTCGCGCCGTCTCGTACGCGTCGCTTTCAAAACAAGAACTCTCGGTCGACATTCTGCGCAATTTGCTCAAGGACATGATCGATCGCGAGAAGCGCCCCGAACTGTCGTTTCTTGATATTCAGCGCGTCGTGGCGGATGACTATGACCTTCGGATGACGGACATGACCAGCAAGGAACGCCCGCAAAACGTCGCGTTGCCTCGCCAGATCGCAATGTTCCTCTGTCGTACACTGACGAACGGCTCGCTGCCTGAAATTGCGGCCGCTTTTGAAAAGACCCATGCCACTATCGTTCACGCCTGTAAGACGATTCCCGGACGCATGGAGACCGATAGCGACCTTAAGCGTCGTGTTGAAGTTATTGTCGAACGCCTAGGTCGTGACCCCTCCTCTTTGCTGCTGGTTTCTGCAAGCTAGACCCTGTTGATAGGGTGTCGGTGTCTTACGTTTGCTTTTGTAGAGGGTGGGGCGATTCAATTTTGTAGACTCCGCTCTTGACGCTATGATTGCGATCGACCTATTTGAATTGTAGTTGACGCTGTGAAATGCGCAAATGTAAAATCAGAAGAGTTGCCTTTTTTACGGCAAAATGGTTTAATACTGATGTTTCTTTTTTGAAATCCGGAGCCAACTAGATATGAACAGTGGAGAAAAGTTTCGCCAGACCCTACCCGAATCCAGGCGGATCGTGATTAAGATCGGGAGTCGCGTGATTGTGAGAAAATCTGGAAGACCCGACATCGTAAAAATTCGACATCTCGTTGAGCAAATTTGCAAGATGGAACGGAGTGGATACGAGGTTGTGATTGTCAGCTCGGGTGCTATTGCGGCTGGGATGGAGGCGCTCAACATTGAGAAGCGCCCTGAATCGGTTCCTGATCTGCAGATGTGCGCTGCCGTGGGGCAGGGACGTCTTATGGCGTGCTATTCAGAGCTTTTTGGCAAGGAGAAGATCGTTGTGGGACAGATGTTGCTGACGCATGATGATTTTACGCGGAAGATTCGTTTGACGAATATGCGCCGCACGATGGATCACATGCTCCGCGCACAGGTGATCCCGATCATTAACGAAAATGATGCTGTGGCGGATGAGGAGGTCAAGGCCGATATGTCGCTGGGTGATAACGACAACCTTGCCTCACTTGTGGTGCGACAGATCCGCGCCGACCTTTTAATTTTGCTCTCAACGGTAGATGGTCTACGTGCTCATGCTGAAAATGGCCGCAGCCACCGCGTCCCCTATGTTGAGGCTGTCAACAAAGCCATACAAAAACTGGTGCAGCCTCCTGTGGCGGGTGGCGTCTCGAAAGGCGGTATGGACTCCAAACTGCGAGCCGCTGCAGCCTGCATGAAAGCTGGATGCAATGTCGTCATCGCTGACGGTACGAAAAAAGACGTTCTCACTCATGTCATTTCCGGGAAGGACGTAGGAACGCTGTTCATCGCCTCGCCGGTCTAAGCCAACCTCACGATTTATGCAAAAAGAGCACCTCACAGAACTCGCCGAAAAAGCATCGGCCGCACAGCGCATCATGCTCGGCTTCTCAAGCCGCAAGAAGCGCGACATTCTCTATGCCATCGCCGATGAGCTTGAGAAGAATCGTGATGAAGTTCTTGCAGTCAACGCAACGGATGTCGCTGACGCCATTGCTCGAGGACGTTCACCAGGCTTTCTCGACCGACTGACGTTGACCGAGCATCGCTACGGTAACATCGTTCGCGCCTTTCGCGTCATCGCCGATTCAAAAGATCCGATTGGTGAACTGATCAGCCGCTGGATACGGCCCAATGGACTTGAGATCGTCAGAAAACGTGTTCCCATTGGTCTGATTGGCATTGCACTTGAATCGCGTCCCCACGTGATTGCTCTTGCCACGGCGACCTGCTTTAAAGTCAATAATGCTGTCATGGTGGTGAGCGATGATGAGGCAAGAAAGACGAATGAAATTTTAACGAAGTCGATTCGCGATGGTGGTGCCGCCTTCGGTCTGCCTCCCGATGCTTTGCAAGTGTTTTGTAGCGACGATAACCTGCATGATTGCCGTATTCTAACGTCGCTGGAAGGTCTTGTCGATGTTGCAATTCTCCGCGGCAGCCTCTCATTTGTTAACGACCTCGTCGAACATGCTAAAATTCCAGTTTTGAGGCACAGTGGTGGACTCTGCCACGTTTATGTGGATTGTGATCGCCTTAAAGCCGGAGCTGATGAAAATGCTCCTGTTGATGCCACAACTCATAACATGATCGACATCAAAATGGCGGTCGACATCATTGTCAACTCGCGTTGCTTCGAACCCTATGCCTGCAATGCTGCCAATGTCGTGCTCATCCACAAGGATATCGCTAAAAAACTTCTCCCCGCGCTTCAAGAACGCGCAGCAGCAGCTCAAATTGAGTTACACGGAGATGAAGAAATCCTGAAATTGCTTTCCTCTGCGAAACCCGCAGAACCCGAAGATTGGTGCACCCCACGGAAAGAGATTGTTTTGACCCTGGGTATGGTCGACAGCGTCGAGCAGGCGATTACGCGCATCAACAAATGCGGTTCGCATCTCTCCGATACGATCATCTCGGATGATGATGCCACTCAGACCATTTTTATGCGTGAGGTTGATTCTGCAGCGGTCTATGCTAATGCCGCGACGTGCTTCACCGATGGCGGGGAGTATGGCATGGGAGCTGAGGTTGGACTGAGCACCGACAAGCTCAATGCACGCGGGCCGATTGGCCTTGAAGATTTGACGAGCACCAAGTATATCGTGTTTGGAAGCGGTCAGACACGTGGGAACCCATAACATGGCAGGACCGAATCTGACGCTTATTACGTGTTCCGACGACTTTGTGCTGTCGACAAAAGTTAAGGAAGTACTGGATGCGCTTGTTCCGGAATCGGAGAGGATGTTCGGGCTCGAAACGGTTGATGGAACAGTCGAGACCATTGATACGGCGACCGCAGCGCTTCGGCAGACGCGCAATGCACTGGTGCAACAGGGTTTCTTTAGCGAAGGCAAAACAGTCTGGTTACGGGATGTCGCTTTTTTTGATTCGAATCGGCTCGGAAAGTCGGAGGCGTTTGCTTCGACAATAGAAGATTTTTGTAATTGGCTTGTCGAGCCCGGTATTCCCGAGGGGTTTACGCTACTCGTTACGAGCACTTCAGTTCCGAAGACGGGTAAGTTTTTTAAGACGCTTACGGCGATGGCGAAGAAGGGGCGCGCGGAGATTCTTGCGCTCCCGCCACCTTCTGTCAAAGACGCCTCGTCCGCTGTCATGGCGACGGCAAAGAAGCTTGGATTTAAGATCTCTTCTCACGTTGCAGATGAGGTTGTCGCACGCGTCGGCTATGCGCCACGTGATTTGGCAATGGAGATTGAGAAGCTTTTTCTCTTCACAAATGGTGTCGAACCAACATTCGAGGATGTCGAGGCCATCTGCACGTTCAATGCAGGCGGCGAGTTTTGGGATTTGACGGATGCATTCGGTTCGCATGATCTCGCCAAGACGATCAAGGTGCTCCGTAACTTGTACGAAATGAAGGTCGAGCCCATTTTTCTCGTGATGCAATTGGAGGCACGCCTCAACGAGCTGTACCTCCTCTGCGACAGTCTCGCTTCAAAAAGGCTTTCCGACTCCGGAGTCTGGTCTCGCGCGCTTTCGGAAGAAGATGCTGAAGCGGTTGGGCAGCTCGGCAAGTTCGATGTTACTTCAAAGTCGCCATGGGCGCTGAGCAAGATGATCTCTCACGCGAAGAAATGGAAGACAGTCGAATTAAAACGTGCGCGCAAAGTCATGATCACCGCTCACGAACGGATGGTCAGCGTCAGCGTGGATACCAAAGCCCTCCTTGAAATGGCGATTGCTGATGCGTTGAAGTGAAAAAAAGGTTAGATTCCAACGAGGTTGTGGCATGTGTCGTGGCGGTTGGGGCCTGCTTTATCGGGTTTGTCGCGAACCTGCTTCCTGATGCTATTTTCCTGCCGCTATTCTGTCGCATTCCGGCGCACATCGCATCGGGATATTACAATGCAGAGCTTTTACACCCGACGCTTATTTTCTCCTCTCACGGCATCGCGATACAAGTTTCAAGAAGTTGTGGTGCCGTCACTTTCTTTAGTATGTGTGCGTCTCTACTGCTCGTCCGCTTGTGGCAGAGGAGCGAAGCAAACGGAGAACGGGTTTTCCAACCCGTTTCATTCACGGACAGAAAAGTCCGTGCCCCGTTCGTTACAAGCATTTTTCAGAAAATTCAAAATTGTAAGAAAGCAAAGGGAATTTTTTTCTCAGGGTTGTTTGTCGTTGCGGCTTGGTTGCTGACGATTCTTGTGAATTCGGCACGGCTCATCTTGATCGTGCCGGTGACAGCCGTTTTCGGCTTGCTTCCTGAGCGTTTCGGGGCATCGATTCACATGGCCTCTGGAATGCTTGTCTTTATGAGTGCTTTTGTGATACTTTGGTTTCTATCTGAGAAGGTGCTTTTAAAAAGGAGCGAAAATGAGTGATGTTAATCATGACTTTGTTCAGATGGAGACCACGCCCTCCGTCCTGCTTTCAAAACCAGTGATCGTTTTGTTTACGCATGTCCTGGCCCCACTGCTCTCGTTGCTGTCGCTTGGGCGCATAGCTTGGTTAGGTTGGAGTGAGTTTAGTGGTTGGGTGCTCACGATGGTGCTTGCGCTTGCGGTGGTGCCGTTGGCGTGCGCTACTGTGTCGCTTCTACTTCTGCTGGTTCGTCGTGCTCGTCCGCAACCGATATGGGCCGCCCTTAGTACCATTCTGCTGTCGCTTGTGTTCTGTGTCGGCTTGCTCATGGGGATGGATCTCATTCAGGCAACGCTGCCACAATGGATGGTTGGCGATGCCAGTATCTTGCTCGCGTTCTCGGGAATGATGATCGCAGGGTTTAGTTCGCTTTGGCGTGTGGGAACCATTCAGCTCAAGA
Source organism: uncultured Lentisphaerales bacterium (assembly GCA_964618405.1). Taxonomy (GTDB): domain Bacteria; phylum Verrucomicrobiota; class Kiritimatiellia; order RFP12; family UBA3636; genus JBBQIY01. The sequence continues at coordinate 14,094 of CAZUAY010000007.1, read as the reverse complement.
TCGGCAAGGTTACCGATGTTGCGTTGACAATATTTGGGTGCATCTGTGTTCCAGCGGCAACCTTCATTTTCGTTACGATCGTCGAAAATCTTTCAACGAGCGCAACGAAATTTGTTTTGCCAATTGTTTTTGGAATTGCTGTAATGTTCGTGCTTTTGCTTGCCGTCCGATTGGTGGGGCAGGTGCTTTCGTTCATTGCGAAGTTCAAAAAAAACAAATTTGTCGCTTTCGCTGAAGACTTTGTGATCATGGTCATTCTCCCGTTCTCGGGTCTCGCCTTGAATTCAATGATCCCGTTCCCTGCAGATTTCCAGACGCCTGCGTTTTATGCCGCAACGGCGCTGACGGCTCTGGCCTTGCTTTACCCAGACCGCAAATCACGGAATGGGATGGCTGCGCAGTGGTTCTCGCGTTGGGTCTTCATGGCGTTCACGCTTTACTTCTTTCTCGTCTTTGTGCCGTTCTTGCCCTTTGCATTCCCGGCATTATTGTTCTTTGGTGCTGGAACGCTTATTCTTGCGCCAACGCTTTTGCTTTGGTCCCATGTGAGGATTCTGTCCAGAACGGCACCAGCCGTTTTCAATGAGTTCGGAAAGGCTCGTGCAATCGCGATTGCGGCGTTGGGATTTCTCGTCATTCCGATTATCATCGGCAGCGTCATCGAACTCCACCGTTCGGATCTCAAGCGCGTGATGGCGTTTGCATTAAACTCGGACTACAACGTCGATGCTAAGCTGCCCATTCCGGCAGGGCGAGCGGCTCATGTGATTCAGCGAGCCGTGGACTTCAATCAAGGTCGCGATCTTCCTGTGATCTCGGCTTGGTATATTGCTCGCGTTTACGATGGCCTATATTTGCGAGATTCTGTCCTTCAGGATCTTTCCGATAAATTGCTGGGGAACGACGTTAAGGTCAGCAAGCAATCCTTCGGCATGTCGTCGATGTTTTCGTTCAGTTCCTCCGGTCGATCTTCTCGGGGGCGCAACCGTCGGGGGTCTCCTAGCAACACCGCTCGCCTCGCAGAGACTTCTGTACAAGATACCGTCCTTGACGATGTTGTGAAATATACCGTTAAGCTAAAGGTCAAGACGGATCTCCCGCAGGCCGAATTTAAATCAACGCTAGACCTTCCTGCTGGTGCCTGGATTGCGGGCATGCGACTCAAGATTGGCGAGGCGTGGAAGCCAGCCGCCGTGATTGAGCGTAAGGCTGCGGAGTGGGTTTATAACAAGATTGTCGTCGTCGAACGGCGCGATCCTGCACTCTTGACACTCGACACACCGACACACGGGAATCTACGGATCTTTCCAGTCGAGAAGGAGGGACGTGAGATCGAAATTGATGTGGTCATGCCTTCGGCTTGCCTAGACGCTTGTATTTTAAAAATAGGCGAACGAGAAATTACTGTGTCGCCAGACATTGTTCCAAGCAACGCCACTGCTGTTTACGCAAACGGAGTGCTTGTTCTTAACGAAGCTTGGAAACTGGCTCATGCGGATGAAAGTGTTGCGATTAAGGGCGGAAGCGTGTGGGTGGTTGTCGATTGTTCCGCTACCTCGGACACGATCAAGGCTGAGGATATTGAAGCGGCAATTCGCTTAACGGAAGTCGAGTTAGGAAGCACGACGAACTTCATGCTGATGGCCGTCAATGCAGAGACAAAGACAAGCGAGATCTTGCTGAAAAACTTGCGTGAAAATCTGCCTGATGCTTTGCTTCCGCGCCAAACGGGGCTCGATGCCATGGGTGCACTTTGTCGAATTGTGAGGCAGTCAGCACTGCGCGGAGACTTAGCCCGAGGTGCGTATCCACAGATTGTCTTTGTTGGACGAAAATGGGAGCCTGCTTTTGAGAAGGTTAGCAACGACGCGTGGCGGATGGTTCTCGATGAAGCGCCAGGGTTGATGCATTTCACAATCGCAGCGAAGGATCTTGCGGCTTACTTTACAGAGTCGTCCAAAGGCCCTGCGACTCGGTTCGAAATTCCAGGTTCTACTGAAACACCGGCTATTTTTGCTTTTAAATCCGAAGATGAGATTCAGCTTGCTCCTCTCGCAGGCCGTTCGCTTGTTGTGTTTTCGAATGGGAAGCGCCCGGAAGCTGTGCTCGGCGAATTAGTAACGCCGAACAACGCCATCTGGACAGACGGTGCGTCTGTCTGGCGCATGCAGTTTGAAATGGAACGCAATACTTCTCTCGATCTTCGCAAGGATATTCTCAAGGCTTCTCGAGCCAGTGGTGTCCTGAGCAAGTCAGGAGCTTACATTGTTGTGGAGAACACAGCGCAGGAAAAAATGCTAAAAGAGAAACAAGCGCAGGCGCTATTGGGTGGCAAGGAGCTTGATTTTGACGAGCCACCGATCTCAGGCGATGCACCCGGCATACTGCTTATCCTCGGTTGCTTCGGATTCCTGCTGCTGGTAGGTAAAATTAGAGCTTTTGGACGACGATCAGACTTGTTACGGCGATAAGCATCCAGAGGACTACGCCCTGCACCAGCGGTCGAATGCCAACCTTTTTCAACACAGCAGGGGAGAGGCTTGAGCCGATGAGAAAGAGGGTGACGGCAAGTCCTTTTTTGGCGGCAAGGACAAGTCCATCCGTGAGGTTTTTCGGCAGATCGAGATACGTGTTCGCCACCATGGCGAGGATGAAGAAAAGAATGAACCAGGGGAGGCTGAACTTGCTGTTCTTTTCGCTGAAGATCAGGGCGGTCACAAACAGGAGCGGTATGATCCAAAGTGCCCGGGTGAGTTTGATCAGAGTCGCAATTTTCTCAGCCTCAAGTCCATAAGCCATACCGGCTCCGACCACCGAGCTGGTGTCGTGGATGGCGATCGCTGCCCATTCGCCGAATTGGATTTCGGTGAGGCCGAAATAATGTCCGATGGGCGGAAAAATAAATAGAGCGATGGCGTTGAGCACGAAGATAGTACCGAGAGAAACCGACATCTCATCTTCGTCCGCTTTGATGACGGGTCCGACGGCGGCGATGGCGCTTCCGCCGCAGATGGCTGTGCCGACAGAAATCAGATACGAAGTTTTGCGTTCAATTTTAAGAAGGCGACCGAGGAGTGTGCCGAGTACCATCACACCGATGACCGAGACGATGGTGAAGGTCATGCCCTTGCTTCCCGATTCAATCGCACTGTGCAAGTTCATGCCGAAGCCGAGACCGACGACGGAAGCTTGGAGCAGGTATTTCGATGTTTTCTTAGCAAACGTTGGATAGACCTTGCCGAAGAGGAAGGCAAAGGCGAGACCAGCGAATAGCGCGAGGGCAGGCGTCACTTGCGGAAGAAGCGCCAGGACGATTAAAAGGATAAAGACAGGTTTTGAGGCGAAATAGCGAATAGAGGAAAAACGATTCATCTTTGCAAGTATAGGTTTTGTGATTGCTTCTAGGAAGCCGGGAACGGGGCAGTGTGGCGCAATTAAAAGAGCGGAATATAGCTCGTTTACAAAAAAATACAAGAATTTCAAGTTTGAGATTATGGCTTATGGCATAATGCCTCCAGAGAAGCCTGTAACCTCGTCAATGCCGAAGACCTTCCGTGTGGGCCTTTCCAGCTAGACGTCAAGTAGGCGCAGGTGCTAGGCCAGGCCAGATGAGGCGGGTTGCGGTGGAAGATCTACTTTCATTTCTGCCGTAACACGAGCCTTGTTTCGGGCTAAGAATTCTTTGCCAAATTTGAAGTAACCTTCGGATACGGTCGACGAGGGCGCGTAGGCTACAACTGGGAGACCAAAGCTGGGAGCTTCACCTGCTCGAATGCTACGAGGGATAACGGATTTATAAACGGCATCGCCGTAATGGTTCTGGACTTGTTCTACAACATCATCGGCCAAACGGGTGTGGCCATACATCGTCATGAGGATTCCGTTGATCCTGAGATTCGGGTTGGCGCCACTGGATCGCATTCGCTCGACTAGGCCTGTAATGACACTGAGACCTTCCATTGCATAGTATTCGCACTGCATCGGAATTAAGACGCAGTCGGCAGCCGCTAGGGCATTCGACATCAAAATCCCGAGGGAGGGGGGGCAGTCGATAATAATGAAGTCGAAAACGCTGGCTTGCTTGATCGGATCCAGCACTTTTTTCAGTCCATGCAGGTGATTGGACATGCGCGCGATTTCAATTTCAGCTCCAGCGAGGTTCACCTCAGCGGGGATGATGTTGACGTTTTCGATGGCGGTGCCGACGATCACATCATCGACGTTGGCGGTATCGATGAGGGCAGGGTATAGGCTCACGCCGCTTTTCGGCTCCACGCCAAGCCCTGATGTTGCGTTTGCTTGTGGGTCAAGATCGATGACTAAAACCGTTTTGCCATGCAAGGCAAGCACGGCGGCAAGGTTAACGACAGTCGTCGTTTTACCGACGCCGCCCTTTTGGTTTGCTACGGCTATTACGTATGACATATTTTTTCTCTCGAAAGGGGTGTTGTTAAAAAGGTTAAACGGATACGCAATAAAAATGTCTTCATTCGTTCAACTCAAATCCGGATTAGCAAACAATTGTGCCATAAAAAACTACTTAACGCTTGATCATTCCGACTTGGCGGGCATAGCCGAACATGCCACCGGCAGCGACAACGGGTGCGACCGCGCCAAGGTTCTTCAGCGAAAAAACTTTGCCATCGGAAAGGCGTGTGATCGTGCCTTTTTCGATATTAATTTCGGCTTCATCGCCTGTCTTGAACTCGGTGTTCAGCGGTGCTGTGGCCTCGAAGGGATAGACTTCGCCTGTGGCAACACTGTTACGGAAAAAGATTCGAGCGTAGGACTCTGCCACGACGGCTTTGCAGCCTGAAGCTCCGAGAGCAACGGGCGCATGTTCGCGTGAAGAACCACAACCGAAATTCCTGCTCGCGATGATGATGCCGTAAGGTGAACGGCCCGTGGCAGTGTCAATAAAGGGAAGTTCAGATTCGGGTAAACCAGCCATGGCGTACGAACCAAGTTTGATGTACTCTTCTGGAATGGTTGGGACGAGGTTGAGAAATTGAGCGGGGATGATCTGGTCAGTATCGATGTTGCTACCCAGCACATAGACCGATCCGCGGATCATGTTGTCTTTGGTCATGAGAATTTCCTTCTTTCAGAAATTGAAAAGCGTTATAAACGTGAGGGGTATTAAAAGTCCACCCACATCGATTAGAGGTCGCGTGGATCGCTAATATGTCCCGTGACAGCCGATGCTGCCGCTGTCATGGGCGATGCCAAATAGATGCGCGCATCCTTCGACCCCATACGCCCGATGAAGTTTCGGTTGGTGGTCGAGATCACGACTTCGGCGGCATTTGCGCGACCGAATGTATCCACCGGCCCACCGAGACATGCAGCGCACGACGGGGGCGCCATCGGCACGCAGCCAGCATTGGCGAAGATTTCGACGAGCGACACGCCGTCAATCGACGTACGCAACAATTGTTCTGCGATTTCAACCGTGGCAGGAACGAGACACGTCTCAATGGCGACTTTGCGTCCCTTGAGAATTTCGGCGGCCATTCTAAAGTCTTCAAGCTTGCCACCCGTGCAGGAGCCGATATAAGCCCGGTCGAGCTTGACTGAAGCGATATCACGCGCTGCTGCATAGTTGCTGGGGAGATGGGGTTTCGCTACGCAGGGAACAAAGGTCGAGACATCGTAGGTGTAGGTTTTCATTACTGGCGCATCAGCATCGCCATAGATTGGCGTGAACGGCCTCGACGTGCGCGCCTTGACGTACTCGAGTGTTTTCGTGTCGGGTGCGATAATGCCATTCTTGGCTCCAGCCTCGATGGCCATGTTGCAGATAGTCATCCGCTCATCGATTGACAGTGCTTCGATGGCTTCTCCAACGAATTCCATCGCGCAGTACGTTGCACCATCAATACCGATGTCACCGATGATGCGAAGGATCATATCTTTGGCAGTAACATAGTCAGGCTTTTTTCCATTCATAACGAAACGAATCGTTTCAGGGATCTTAACGAGCATCTTGCCGGTGCCCAACGCAAATCCCGCGTCGGTATTGCCGATACCCGTAGAGAAAGCCCCGAGTGCACCGTGACTACAGGTGTGGGAATCCGTTCCGAAAATGACTTCCCCGGGGCGAACGTGACCGTGCTGGGGAAGGCCAAGGTGGCAGACGCCACAATACGAGTTTGTACCAGGATCGTAGAAGTGAGGGAGATGATGCGCTTTGACGAAGGTTCTCAGGATGTCGATGTTTCGATGAGCCTTTTCGTCTGCTGTAAAAATGTAATGATCGGGAATGATGACGATTTTCTCACGGTCGAAGACCTTGGCGTCTTTGCCGAATTCGCGTTCAAAGATCCCAATCGTTCCAGGACCGCACACATCATGGGTCAGCAGGATATCGATGTTGACCCAGACATTGTCACCAGGCCTCACGGATTCCAACCCTGCAGCACGGGCAAGGATTTTTTCGGTTAGTGTCATGTTCATCTTTCGTCCAGATCGCATACGATCCGTTAATTTCTTTTATCGTTAGCGCGACGTCCGACAAGGCTAAAAAACCTGTCCTCATATATCGGGAATACGTTCCGCTTCTGAAGTAGAATCCCAAGTTCTTTGACGAGGCTGGAGTCCTTTTCGGCGGCGGCAAACGCTTTTTCAACCTCTTGATGAACGGCATACGGAAGTCCGTCTTTCTTGTCAAAGAGGTGTTGTTTCGCCAAGTCCATGATGTTCTTGCGTGCCGAGCGACGCACGATAGTCCAGAACAACTTGATGAGACAGACATCCCAAGGGGAGTCGACGCCTCTCAGAACAGCTTGAAAAGGATCGTTGCGAGTGGAAGAATCCTTAACGACGTTCTCCAGCACCTCTTCAATCGGCGAGGTCACAATTTCCTCAGAGAACGCTTCCTGCTTCAACGTGTATCCATAGCGGAGGATGTGGATATCGTTATAGTTCTCTTGAAGCCAGTCAACATATTTCTGCGCCTCTTCTCCGAAACCTTCTAGCAGCATCTTGGAATAATCCGACGGAGCAATGATCTGTGGCCGAAGAAGCTGCATACGTCCCGTTCGAATGCGCGTTTGATTGATGGCGTCCATCGATTCGCTAACCAAAAAATAGTTCACCAAGGTATTGCCAAACGTTTCAAGGTGCCCCGATGGGGGTACAACGATTTCAGTATTGTCCACGGCGTAGTGGAAGTCCATTTGTTTGTTGGTGCTCATATAGACATAGTCTATCAAAAGGTAAGCACTCAGGCAATGCCCGAAGTTAATAAATCTGTACTCGGTCAGTGACGGGGCCCCCCGTTGACTGCCCGAGTACAGTCGCGAGTTGCGAGTTGCGAGCTGGGAAAACTTTGTCGTGAGTTTTGTCGCTAACTTTGTCGAATACCACTACTAGCGACTAGCCACTAGCAACTAGCGACTGCAAATCGCTCTAGATAATATTGACGTTCACGCAGCAGCGTTTGAGGGGTTGCCAAAGCGCTTTTCGCTGTTTAGCGGGTCGAGGACCGGCTTTTACCCACATGGGATTTTCCAAGCCGAAAATCTTGGATAATTTGTTCTTCTTGATGAATTCTAGGGCGGACTTCTGGTTCACGGGAACCTTTTCGGCTGGCACATATTCGACGGTACTGTGGATATCGAGGCCCTTGTCTTTCCATTGCTTCCAGGTGTTGCCTGAGCGACCATTTATTTCAACGTTTTCGGTATAGGGCTTTATGCCCTTTTTCAGGACGAACCAGTTGGTATCGCTGTCAAAACAATCCTCAGGACAGGCACCGTATCCACCCCGGTAAATAAAACCGTTTTCGCTGACCATCAGGTTGTGGCTGAAAGTATCCGAACACTCCTCGTCGTATAGACCGATGGAGGCCACGCATTGTTGGTTGCTTAAAAAGACATTCCGGCGAATGATATTTTCTCGGCCAAAGTGATGGGTGAAATTGGGGCCGGCCAGATCGTATACTAGATTCTGCTCCACCACAATATGGGAAGACCCCTCATCGAGGTATATGCCGTAAGCACCATATGCATGCCCCCAAAGGTCATGGAGATGATTGCCGGCAATGACAGTTCCGGGCTGTACTCCAAGACAGTAGATCATGCCGATGTCGCTGGTGACACCCTGGCCAATTTTGCTGACATGGTTGCAGAGGATCATGTTGTCGCGACTGACGGATTCCCGATACCCCCAGCACCATCCTACGGAAATACCGCTGTATGTGAAGTCGTGTATTTTGTTGTGGGCGACGATGTTTTCAAAGGTGTTGCCCAGCAATATACCCGTGCCAGAAATAAAAACTTGCCCACCCTTTTCAATGGTATTGTCACAGATAGAACAATGTCCGGTTCTTCTCCATCCCGCCTCATCCAACTCACCGCCGTGGATCCGAATGCCCCCGGCGCCAATGTCATAAAGTCGATTTCCACTGATTTCGATTTTTCGACAACCGGCGTCCACCTCAATACCGGTAAAACCTGTATGTTCAATGGTGCAGTCGATCAGAGAGCAATCCTCGGCCAGCATCATGCGAATGCTTCCCGGGATATTGATCGCACCCTGGGGAGAACTGGCTAGCGGTTTTTGGGGCGTTTCCAAATTATCGTGAAAAAGAGATTGAGCGGAGGGTTGGATCCAGTCGGCGTGTCGAAAGGTCAAACCCTCAAAGTTCAGACTGCGAACGGGCTCTCCACCGTAGAGGTCGCCGTATTGTTTGTCACGGTTGAAGGCTCGGCCTTCAATTTCAATGAATTGACAAAGGTGTGGAGCCATGACGGTGGTGTTGCTCGGGGTTTCCCCGGTTTTTGGCAGGTAATAAAGTTTGCCATCATGACGATCCAAAAACCATTCCCCAGGTTCCGTCAGTTCATCAAAGAGGTTGTCAATGTAATAACGAGCCGTCTTGGCCGGATTGATGGTTTCCGTCAATCTGAAAATGGATTGTCGGGAGCACTCCATCCAGCCCGTCTTCGGGTTGTATTGGGGGTTGGGAAGGCGATCCTCGACCCAAGTGTGCAGCACCACCACCTCTGCTTCCTGCAGATGTTGCCAATTTTTTATATCGCCCGCTTTGGGCTTGAATATGAAATCCCCTTCCAGAAGGTTCTTCAAAGAACCGTCTTCCTGGGTGCGCAGCTCCCCGATTCGAAAGAAATTTTCGTTGGCCTTACCTTCAATCCCGAACTTTGGGTATCGTGCCCTTGGTCTGCGTTCACCGTTGACGAAGAGTTCACGAAAATCCCAATGCTTGTTCTTAACCTTGGGCAGATAAGCGACCCAAGCTTTCTTGCCATGAACTTCGCCAATCTTCCAATTGCTGATTCTGGTGCCGCCGTCAATGACGGCCCCTTCTGCCCCGCGATAAGTGACATGACTGTCCATCGGTTTAAAGCGGAGTATCTCACTCAAGGGATAGTGGCCCTTGGCAACATGGACGGTGACGGGTTCCCTGTGCTCTGAGCCCTGCCGGATTTTTCGAATCCTGTCCCTCGCACCTTTCAGGCTGCGCAGAGGGTTTTTCCGAGTGCCTAGAAAAGAGTCCCGCCCCTTTTCGTGCAGATAGAGATCAATCATTTAGAGACCCTTTTCAATTTCCACTCCCCCCACCAAACGCCGGGCTTCCACCATGGCATCGGCTTACGAGGTTTCTAGACGTTTCAAAATGGTGGGTGAGACGGGACTCGAACCCATGACAGCCTGGGTGTAAACCAGGTACTCTAACCAACTGAGTTACTCACCCATTTTGAAAACCGCATCATCTTATAATAATGAATGCCTGAAATCAATCACGAAAGTCGAAAAATTAGAGAAAGGTTTAAAAAATCGACAAAAAGCGTGAAAACAGTCATTTCATTTGTTGTGGTCTTCTGCGGCATGTGTTACATTTATTTGAGAGCGGTTTTTTGTGTCGTCGAGTCATGAGGATTTTCGCTTAGAGACAGCTACAGTGCAAATGTGATTGTGGCAGTGGAGAAGTGTTCCATGAAGATTAAATTACCAAAAATTATACAAGGCGGAATGGGGGTCGGAGTGTCAAACTGGCACTTGGCTCGCATGGTCTCGTCCATTGGTCAGCTTGGCGTGGTGTCAGGGACAGGACTCGATCAAGTTTTTGCTCGTAGACTGCAAGATGGTGATAAGGGCGGCGAGGTGCGGTTCGCTCTTTCTCATTTTCCTTTCCCCAAAATGGCGCAACGCGTGCTCGGCGAGCTTTTCGTGTCAGGCGGTAAAGACGAGAAGAAACCCTACAAAATCCCAGAAAAGCCTTCTATTAAAGGGTCGCGCTGGTTTGACGAGCTTTGTATTGTCTCGAATTTTGTGGAGGTTTTTCTCGCTCGCCAAGGGCATACGAATCCTGTCGGAATCAATTATTTAGAGAAAATCCGTTTTCCGCATCTTCCATCGATGTATGGCGCCATGCTGGCAGGCGTTGCCGTTGTTGTGATGGGCGCAGGCATTCCCATCGATGTCCCCCACGTCCTTGATGTTCTTTCAAAACACCAATCAGCAAAATATCCCGTTCATGTCGACGGAGCGCAGCCCGACACCGTAAGTTTTGCCAGTTTTGACCCTGCAGATTATATTGAAGAATTTGTCGATCTTCCGGAACTGCTCCGACCTGACTTTCTGCCGATTATTTCGACCGACGCTTTGGCGAACATTCTGCTCCGCAAAGCAACAGGGAGTTTTGAAGGCTTTATTGTTGAAGGGGCAACGGCTGGTGGGCATAATGCACCGCCACGGGGCCACCATGAGATGACCGCCGACGGACAGCCGATTTACGGTCCCCGAGATAGCGCCAATCTCGAGGCGATCAGAAAGTTGGGGCTTCCTTTTTGGCTAGCGGGTGCCTACGGTTCTCCTGAAGCCTATCAACGTGCTCTTGCCAGCGGTGCTGCTGGTGTTCAAGTTGGAACGCCTTTCGCGCTTTGCTCGGATTCCGGTATCCTGCCGCACATTCGTCACGCGTTGATCTTGAAAGCACGAGAAGGGAAGGGGAAGATTTTTACGGATCCCCTTGCCTCTCCAACCGGATTTCCATTCAAAGTTGCTCAGCTTGAGGGAACCCTCTCCGAGCAGTCGGTTTATGAAGCGCGTCGTCGAGTTTGCGATATGGGCTTCTTGCGCGAGGCTTATCTCGCAGAGAACGGCTCAATCCGCTATCGGTGTGGTGCTGAACCTATTGAAGCCTACGTTGCAAAGGGTGGAAAACGAGAAGACACGGTCGGAAGAAAGTGCATTTGCAACGGACTTTTTGGCGATATCGGGCTCGCACAGGTTCTCCCCAATGGTTCCCGCGAGCCTGGCATTGTTACGCTGGGTGACGACTATGTCAATATTGGACGATTCTGCACAAAAGAAAATCTCGATTTTACGGCAGAGGATGTTGTCCAGAAAATTTTGGGTTGACAAAACAGGGCTCTTTCAGCGATGATATTCGTTGGGTGGGCGGTATAAGCTCCAGACCAAGTATCGGGTTAAGTCACTATTCCGAAGCGTCAGGTCATGGTTAATCCATCTTTTGCGGTTTTCCGCAGCGCTCTGACTTTTTGAGCTATACCGTCCACCTTTTTATTTTTGATTGGAAAAAACTAATAAAGTTTGCTACAATACCCCTCAACTAAAGTAGGTAACGCGCAACGTTGTCGCGTTCTAAAATCGAAAATAAGGAGCCGTATTTATGATCAGTAAAAAAAGTGCTAAGGCGATCAACGAGCAAATTAACCGCGAGTTCTTTGCCGCATTCCTCTACCAGGCAATGGCTAATGACGCGATGAGCAAGGGTTTTAAAGGAGCCGCAAAATGGTTCTCTGCCCAATTCAAGGAAGAGCAAGAGCATGCATTCAAGTTTGCCAAGTATCTTGAAGATCAAGGTGCCAAGGTTGAATTTGCTGCTCTGGAAGCCCCACGCCTCGAATGGCCGGACTTGCTTGCCATGTTCAAGGAGGCCCTTGACCACGAGAAGAAGGTCACCGCATCGATCAACAAGATCGCTGAACTGGCTTTAGCAGAAAAGGATTTTGCTACGCAGAACATGCTTCAGTGGTTCATCAATGAGCAGGTTGAAGAAGAGGCGAGCGTTTCCGACGTGATTTGGATGTTGGAAATGAGTGCGGGTTCGAAGGGTGCGCTCTTTATGGCCGACAAGACCCTTGGTAAGCGCTCCGACGACTAATCTCAGACGCCGCGACTTGCTTCCTGACACAAAAGGCATATCAGTACGGCCTTTTGTGTCATTTTTATGTAACCTCACAACAAACGTCGTGGAGCAACGGTAATGTCGAATCCCTCTGACTCGATTTCGAAGACTCAGACAGAAAGTTGCTCGAAAAAGCTAGGACATCTTGTGCTTTCGGGTTCTTTGACCCGTACGACGGTTCCAAGTCTGTGGCAGCGTGTCGACTCTGCCACGGCGGTAGGAGAGGGACAACTCCACATCGATACCTCAGGTGTGTCGGAATTCGACAGTGCTGGCGTCGCCATGCTTGTCGCCGCTAAGCACAAGGCCGCCGCCCGAGGACTGGGTTTCGACGTGAGGGGGATGTCGGCAGAAATGCAGGTGGTTTATGAGCGGATGAACGGGCTCCCTCCCGCGCCGTCACCTCGCCGGTGCTGCCCTCCCTTCTTTGATTCTCTGGGGCGCACCGTTGTTTCAGGATTGCGCAATTCACTTGAGATTCTAGCTTTCATTGGCGAGCTTACGGTCTTCTCATGGCAGGCGCTGAAACGTCCTGGCAAATTTCGCTGGGCGGACTGGGCGAGGATTCTGGAGCGAACTGGCGTCGACGCCGTTCCAGTCGTCATGCTCATTTCCTTCCTGCTGGGATTGATTCTTGCCTTCGAGTCGGTCATTCCGCTTAAGATGTTCGGCGCTGAAATTTATGTTGCCAATTTGATCGGACTATCCGTTATCCGAGAATTAGGAACGCTGGTGGCCGCGATTGTGCTCGCCGGCAGAACGGCATCGGCCTTTGCCGCAGAAATTGGCACCATGACGGTCAATGAGGAGATCAGCGCACTCCGGACGATGGGTGTCGAACCGATTCGTTTTCTGACGCTCCCCCGCGTTTTGGCCGCAGCTGTCGCGTTGCCCTTGCTGTCTTTATTTGCGGATCTTGCGGGATTGGCTGGCGGCTATGTCGTGCTTCATTCGCTCGGGTACTCCTTCCATGCTTTTTATACGCACGCAATCAGTTTTGTGACGTCAGCGGACTTCTTTGTCAGCTTGTTTAAGGCTTTCGTCTTTGGAATTCTGATCGGTGGAACCGGATGTTTGCGTGGACTTCAGACGGGACAAAATGCGGATTCCGTCGGTTGCGCCACGACGAGTGCCGTGGTCAGTTCAATTATCGCGATTTCCGTTGCTGATGGTATTTTCGCGGTTCTCTTTTATGTTCTCGGAATCTAACCACCATGCCAACCCTAACTCAAACTAAAGCTATCGTCGTTCTGGAGCATCTCGATGTGGGTTTTGAGGCTACACCCCTGCTTCACGACGTGAATCTCACGATAGGAGAGGGGGAAATCTTCGTGATTCTTGGCGCATCTGGATGCGGTAAATCAACCCTGATGCGACACATGATCGGACTGAATCCACCGATGGCAGGGGACGTGTTTTTGTGTGGCGAACTGTTCGCATCGGCACGGCAGCGTATTCCGGAAGCACGCCGCAAATTGCTCCTACAGCGCATGGGCGTCCTGTATCAGTCTGGTGCACTTTTTGGGTCGATGGATCTGTTAGAAAACGTCCGGCTTCCGCTCGAAGAATTTACGGATTTGCCGATGGACGTGATGAATCAAATTGCGTTGATGAAGCTGAAACAAGTCGGTCTTGTCGCATTCGCAGAATACATGCCGGCCGCACTCAGCGGGGGCATGCAGAAGCGCGCGGCTATTGCGCGCGCCATGGCTTTGGATCCGGATGTCGTGTTTCTCGATGAACCTTCAGCGGGACTTGATCCGATCACCTCCAACGAGCTGGACGATTTGATTCTTCAGCTTCGTGTTGAACTGGGTACGACCTTCATTGTGGTCACGCATGAACTCAAAAGTGTTTTTAAGCCGAAGTTCCAGCGATTTTTTACGGACTTTTAATGCGCAATAGGTTGATGTGAC
>CAZUAY010000006.1:0-30640 GCA_964618405.1 uncultured Lentisphaerales bacterium | reverse complement strand
CAGATCCTCGAGAGATCCGTTCTCAGGCATCGGTGTTTCGCACTCGCATCCGCACTTATTCGAGACTCTTCCTCCGGGCATTCCGCAGATTCCTTTCATGACGTACTTCTTGCTCCAATTGGGAATACCATAGCATGTTCCCAAAATAGGAACAAGCCAAATTTTTGAACTTTTGATTTTTGTCAATATCGGACAGGACTAGGAGAGCCAATCAGGAGATTGGCCGCAATTTATAGACGCCTGTCTCTTCCCCATAACTTCGAGCTTGTAAAGGAAGTGGTCGTAACGAACGGAGCACGGGTTTTCTAACCCGTGTACGAAAATGGGTTGGAAAACCCGTTCTCCGTTTGCTTCGCTCGTCCTCGATTCATGCTAAAAGTTGTCTCATCGTTTTTTCGCCGCACAGCCGCGTGGAGTGCTTGCTTCTATTTAACAGTCTGCATACTCAATCGGCCTCAGTCAGCCGAGCTGTGAATTCATAAGGTTTGGTTGTACATTCCTACCTACGGGAATACGTTTAGACTGAGTACGGTGTTGGCTCATCGTGCGCGGAAGAGCACGCTGTTGGCTCCCTTGTGGGTCATTCCGTGGCACGTCCGCCGCTCGGGTGTTTTCTGCCAGTCCACTGCGAGGCGGTGTCTTTTGTGAAAACCAAGTTTTAGGTGAAATATTCATGTTTTACCCCCTAATAAGTCATTGTTGTCTGGATTCATCTCCAAAGTGCTTACGATTCGGATGCTCTTTTGGTATTGAGTATGAGGCAAAGCGGCGGTTTTAGCTATGAGGGAATACCTTACTTGCGAGGGGTAATACCCTTGTCGGATCGTCAGGGGTCATTTGTCATTGGGTGTGACCATTTTCGTTGATAAAGTGGTCTTACTGGGTCGAACGCAAGGGGTGACACCCAACAGGTTCTCCCCTTCGTCTACGGGCTTGGCTTGACGAACTTGTTCTTCAAGAATAGCAACCTCGTTGGATAGCCCAGCTTCTGCTTGGTTGGACACCGTCTCCAGTCCTGTTTGAAGTGAAGATCCGTCCGAGGGGTTAAGTGAGCTAGCTCCCTGCGCAGCCTCTTGCGTCTCGTTAAGCAAGGTGACAGGACCACCACGCCATCGACAACCTCGACATGGGGTTTGATGAACCACCCTGTAGTATCCATGACGCTCTGGAGACGTTCGCGAATCTGCTCGTCTTGGGCGAGTGGCTCCACAGCTACCTTAGCAGGGGCGAGAGAAAGCTCCCCTCTCTCAGGAGTCGGTAGCGTCTGCTGGTCCGCTACTTTTTCCTGTGCCATGACCGGCCACGTCAGCGCGATCGACAGGAAGCAGCATACGAATGCCGCAACCAAAACTCGAACACGCCGAAACTGCTTTCGCCGCTCCAGTAGATGCAAGCACCCGATAGTAGACTGTTGTTTGAACTGCTTCCTCTTGAGTTTATTCATGGCTCATTTCGTCCTCCGTTAAGTCATGGGCACCTAAACAGCGCAATGAGCCGATGAGAGCCGGAACGCCCCTAATTAAATCAAGCCATTCGATAACCCTAGGGACAGCGGCGGTTTCTCAACGGCGCAATCTCTTACGGTAGGTGCGACCACTCCCACCCCAATGCATCACGTCAACAATAATGGCGACGATCAGTAGCGCAAGCCCCCCCCCGTCAACACGTGATTGTTCTTGAGCATCGCGGCCATGTAGGCCAGCGTGGAATACGGCATGAACAAAAACCCAAGAATCGGCCATAGTCGAGTCTCGAACGAGCGTCCGAACCAGTCCGTCATTAAGAAGGCAATGACCATCATGACGCGTGGCAAGATCAACGCGCTTAGTGCAAATAAAACACCCATATTGTTTGTCCTTTCATTTTTTTAAATTCGGTTTTCGATTTCCGTTGAATCGGTTTGTGCTCCACGTCTTCATAGTATACAAAACCTAGCGTCCGAGCGATAAGGCAATACCTCATATCCTAGGAGTAATATCCCTACTTTTCAACTAGACAAGTCAAGGGTCAGTAACCCAATGACGAATGCCCAGTGACGAATGGCGAATGCCCCATGACCCCTCAGAGCCAGCCATTCGTAAAGCCAGCACGGCGTAACCCCGTGACGAAGTAGGGGCAACGTCGCGTCAATTTCCAAGGCAAGCCTGATCGGTAATTTTCGCACGCCAACACGACTGGGCCCAGATTGATTCCGTACTGATACGCTGAAATCCAACCGGACTTGCCGTCTGCCCCCTGTGGAAACGTTAAGTTGTAGCTACACTTTAAGCAATGCTCACCCCCAACCTCTGGGTAAACCTTCTTAAAGTTCCATAGCGTCGGTATCACAATCTCTGGAGCGAAGGGCAATGAGGCGGCCACCGCCCACGGGGCGACGGTCCCGTCGTCCGGACCGTACGGAACACCACGAGCCCTATAATCAAAAAAGCGACGCTTGACGCCCGCAATCTGGCGCACTGCCCGACCAGGGCCATCGCTCGCCGTCAGCCCCCAGAAGTGAGGACCGTAGCCGACGAAACCGTGCGGATTATGAATCGCGTATTGCTGCTGTACGTAGGTCGCGCGACGGCTGTTTTCAAAATAATCGCTGCCTTTGTCGTGCATGAAGGCATCCTGAATTCCTCGAAAATCAATCCACAGATGCGAGTATTGATGAACGAACAACGGGCCTCCATACAAGAACGCGTGGCCATAAATTTCTCTCCATTCGTAAGTAGAGGCCCACGCCGCATAGCTTTCCTCTGGCAGTGGAAATGTGGGCGAGCCGAGACCGAGCACGTACAGCAACAGAGCTTCGTCGTATCCTTTCCATCGGAATCTTAAAAAGCCACGTTCGGGTTTCCATCCGTGGGTGATTGTCGCGTCGCGGTTTTGCGCCCATTGCCAATCGGCTCGGCGGTAGAGCGCATCAGCCAAGGTGCGGATCTCCTGCTCATCCTCAGCATCCTGATCAAAATAGGTGGCGGCGGTGAGCATGCCAGCCAGCAGAAAAGCCGTGTCGATGGTGGAAAGTTCACACGGCCCGGCTCGTTGACCGGTCTTCATGTCAAGAAAGTGGTAGTAGAATCCTTTGTAGCCCGTTGCCTCCGGGTCCGTCCCTTGCGGACTCGACCAAAAGAATCTTAACACCGTCAGGGTTCGCGCGATGGCTTCGGCGCGCGTCATCCATGCGCGCTCGACGCCAACCGGATAAACCGCAAGGGCAAACCCAACAGCCGCGATGCTGGCGGGGGCGTCCCGTTGCGTCTTGTCGGCTACCAAGCCATTCGCCGGGTTGGTTTCATTTAGGAAGTAGCTGAAGGCATCTCGCTGTATCGTGTTTACCATCTCTGCGTTGTCTGCGGATTGATTCGGGTTATCCGCCACGTGGCAGGGTTGAGTCGATTTGATTTTCACTTCAGCAATGCTTACCCCTTCTCATTTTTTTCTAAAACCGGCTCGGCGTGGAGCGCTTTGTGCAAGCGCGACAGCCGTATGTCGAGGCTCGCACGGTCATGGACGGACTCGACGGACCGTGCGGTCATCTCAGAGAGCCACTGAACCTGTTCGCTAAGTGCGCGCCGACGGCGTGCGCAGACCGTTAAACTGGAAAGCGTTTCAAAGGCATCAAGCATCCGCGATAAGATCGCGATATTGCCTTTCGCGTTTTCTCGAATTTGGTCGAACGATTCGTTCAACAAGCTTTCAAAGCTCGGCCCTTTCGCGATCACACGCAGTTTTCCGTCTTCATAACGATAGGGCGAGGGAATTTCTCGCGACACGATTCGCGCCAGAAGCATCGTCAAATAATCAACACACATTACGGCTGTCGTGGTGTCGTTGATACCAGGGGAGAGTGCTTTGAGTGCCATGTCCACGATCTGTCGGATGCCGAAAGCCGCGTCCAGATCCACGGTGCGGTGACGGGCAATACTGAACGTCGCCTGCAGGTCATCGACCCTCGCTTGATCAGGCGGTGCGTCCATAGCGAATGAGGCCAGCGGGGTGTTCTGAACAACAAACTCGCCGATGCCTCGTTCCATTTTCACGAGTGTTTTACTTTCTCGCGCCAAGCGGATGAGTGCTTCGCTATCCACGCTCTGGATATAGCCACTTTTATCGGCCATGACGGCTCGCCACTTCTGATCGGACAGCGTATGCAGGAGGTCTTCATTATCAGCGCCGTCGCGCGGCCCTTGTCCGAGGTCTTCCGGAAAGAGTTCGTCGATCGACTTGATCGTTTCCTCAGCGACCTACGCGATGATGTTGGAGGCCTGAATTGAAGAGGCGATGTGATGAATAAAAAAGATTAACGCGACGACACCCCCGAGGGCTAAAATGAAGCCGAGGGAAACCGCCAGGTTTGGAATAAAGGCATCATCGGAACCACTGCGAATGGTGCGCAGCACGATCAAACAATAGGTGAAAATGCCGGCGAAGATCCCCAGCACGACCTGCGTAACACGGCTGCGAGTGAAATTTCGCAAGATACGTGAGGTGTATTGGCTTGACGCCAATGCCAGGACCATCAAGACGATGGAGAAGGCCACCCCCACCACGGTCATCATGGAGCCTGCAATGGTGGACATCATCTCTCGTGCGCCTTCGGCTCCAGCTCCAAACAAACGCGGCCATTGCGCCAGCCATGGTTCGTTTACGGCGGAATCTACATCGATTAAAACCACCGCGAGGGTGATGCTTCCCAAGACAATCAGCGAGGGGATAAACCAAAAGCTCGATAGCACATTGATCCACAGGATTCTTAATTTATTCATAGCGTAAATGTATTAACGTCGCATCCACATCCGGTGGATACGACGACAATCCCATCCCTATAACACGTGGGAAGATTAACGCGGTTCGTGCAAATACAATACCCCACGTCGTTGTTCTTTCACTTTTTTATACTCGCTCTTGTCGGTTTGGCCTTTGCCTTGGGCTTTGCTTTACTTGCCGTTTTGGAGGCCGCTGTGCTTGCTGGTTTGGTCTCAGGAGCTGCAGTTACGCTTTTCACTTTGGCCTTAGGCGTTGCTTTGCTGGTTGCTATGGGGGCCGCAGGTTCGTTTGCCGCTTTGGCCTTGGGCTTTACTTTACTTGCGGGTTTGGTCTCAGGGGTCGCAGGTACACTTGCAGGTTTGGCCTTAGCCTTGGGCTTTGCTGTGCTTGCGGGTTTGGGCTCAGGAGCGGCAGGTGCGCTTGCCGCTTTGGCCTTGGGCTTTGCTGTGCTTGCGGGTTTGGTCTCAGGAGCTGCAGTTACGCTTTTCACTTTGGCCTTGGGCTTTGCTTTGCTGGTCACTTTGGCCTTGGGAGCCGCTGCGACGCTTTTCGGTTTCGTCTCGGGAGCTGCCGTTACGTCTGCTGTTTTGGACTTTCCTCCTTTGCGTTTCGGGGTTTCTGCAGAACCTTCCTTATCGCTAAGAGAAACACCCAAGGCGGTTCCCATTGCAACGCCAATTCCAGCTCCGAGCGGTCCTAATAAGGAGCCGACGACTCCGCCGACAACACCACCCCCAACTGCTCCGGTCAGACTTCCGCCCAATGCTTTTTTTCTTATTTTTCATACGAATCTCCTTTTTTTCCTGTTGGTCTTCAGCTTTTTTCGTGAACACCTTTTCTGTAACCCTATTCTTGAGTATCGCTTGGTTATAATCTATCAGGTAAAACAGAAGTATAGGTCACGAAATAGCGTAGCAGGCGTTCGTGGATAGTCGCGAGTTGCGAGTCGCGAGTTGCTAGTAATGCCTAATGTCCCCCTGTATGTGGCACCACAATCCTTGCCGTTGTGCCTTGTCCAGGAATCGATTCGATCTCCAGTCGGCCACCGAGGCCCTCCACGCGCTCGCGCACGCTGAAGAGGCCAAAACCGCCTTTACCCTCTCGGCGCCGATTGAGGTTCGTTGGATCGAAGCCTTTGCCTTTGTCTTGAACTTGGACGACAATCTGGCTGTCCAATTGCTCGACGGAAATGCGCATGTCGCTTTCTCCAGAATGTTTCAGCGCATTCATCACGAGCTCGCGAATTGATTGAAAGAGTAGCCCGCGGAGTGGGGCATTCATGGGAATATTTTCGCCTCCCTCGTCCAAGTGGATATGAACATTGTGTTGCGCGTAAACCTTGTCAGCGAGTTCTCTGAGCGCGGGAATTAGACCGAGATCGTAGAGCAACGCTGGGGTGAGGTCCGACATGACAGAACGGCATTCGGCAGCGGCCTTTTCA
Organism: uncultured Lentisphaerales bacterium; assembly: GCA_964618405.1. Taxonomy (GTDB): domain Bacteria; phylum Verrucomicrobiota; class Kiritimatiellia; order RFP12; family UBA3636; genus JBBQIY01. Next base: position 24,444 of record CAZUAY010000006.1, on the reverse strand, counting down.
ATGAGTGTGCGAGTTGTATTGAGTTTGGACAACTCATCGCTCATGCCTGCCTTCTCTAACGAATTCCGAAGCCCGCCCAGCTTGATGCTCGACAGCGAAAGATTCTGGATAACCGTGTCGTGGATATAGCGAGAGATTCGCCACCGATCCTCTTCCTCGCTTGCGGCAAGCCGCTCCGCCAGTTCTCGGAGTCGCTTTTGATAGCGGGCAGCATCCGCTTCGAGTTGCTTTCGTTGGGTTAAGTCGGTGCCCACACAGAGGATCTCGACAAGTCTGCCTGTTTCGTCGCGCACGGCTCGGCTTGACCAGTGAACCCACACACGGCGACCATCTTTGCAGATGTTTTCGTTGTCGTTGCTGCCGTCACGCTCAAGACGGTTCATGACTTCGTCCACCATGTTCCGCATGTCGTGCCCTTCGGAATCAATTTCTGGGACGATGGTACCGACGACGTTTTTCCCGAGCACGTCGTCTTCCGAATAGCCGAAGAATGTTTGGGCGTACTCATTGAAAAAAGCGATGGTACGATCCGGCGTTACCCGCATGATAATGCTGTTGGCATTCTCGACCAGCTCGCGATATTTCCGCTCACTCTCCGCAAGCGAATCCGACATAGCCTGCAGCTCAGAGATATCGCGCAGCGTTGCCACGATTTGTCTCGGCTGGTTGTTCAGATCGGGCACAAACGCTACCGACGCGCTTACGGGCAAAGCGCTACCTTCTGAATTCACTAAGGTAAAAGGCGGTAGCGTGCGAGGTCGCCCCTTCAGGGCTGCTACCATGCCATTTTCAACAACGGCGAGATCTTCTGGCGAAATCATTCTGGGCAGCAGCGTCCGGATATCGCGACCGATGACTTCTCCGGCCGGTATGGGTATCATCTTCTCGATGGCGGGGTTCGCCGAAACAACGCGCCCTTGCATGTCGAGTAGCAAGACGCCTTCACCCATCGCGTTGAGAATGTTTACCGCCGTTCGTGAAGCAGCGGTCAGCGCCGCAGCCTCTCGTTCTCTTTGCTCGGCAAGTCTTTGTTCCGTGACGTCTCGACCATACAGATTTGCGTAGGCTTCCTCGGGAAACAGGGCAACGGTAACGGCATAAAATCTTCCGCCGAGTTCAATGTACTGCTCAATGTTTTGGTTCTGCAAAACGGCTTGCTGGAAGAGCGAGCGTAGTGGCGATGCCGACAGCCCTTCGCCCTCTTCGTACTGCCATCCAGCCCGCCTGCCCGTAGCCGCGTTGCGATAAAGCACCTCACCGTCAAACGCGACGCGCAAAATCGGATCAGGGTTCTCGCTCGGGAGCCGCCCCAGCCATAACGCCTGATCATGCGCCTTACGCAGAGCAAGCACGCTATCGGCGCGAGATCGTTCGAGCGCCATACGATCTAAGGCAAAGCTGACGTCTGCGCTCAGCGCTTCGAGTAACCGAACCTGTTCGGCATCAAATGCGCACGGTAACGTGGCGTACAGCGCAAGTACACCTACCGGTTGACCCTGCCGGAACAGGGGAAAAGCAGCACACGCCCGAAAGCCCCATTTAAGGGCAAGTTCGCGCCAAGACCACGTCATGGGATTGACCGAGAAATCGTCGTTAATGACTGCCTTTCCTTCGCGAATCGCGGTACCCCCTGGACCCTGCCCGAGCGGTCCGTCGATCTCTACCTTTATCTCATCAACGTACCCACGAGCCGAGCCTGACGTCGCGATCGGCCGGATATGCCGTCCTCGCACTTCCCCGATCCAAACCAGCGGATATTGACATTCTTCCGTAATAATCCGGCAGATTTCGGCGTAAAGCTCAGTTTCTTCTTGAATTCGCACGATGGCCTCATTAACTCGGCTCAGTACGGCGTAGAGCCTTGTCAACCGTGCAATTTGTTCTTCCGCCTGCTTGCGCTCTGTGATGTCTTCAAACACGGTGTACACCTCTGTGGGCTTGGCATGGCCTGGAGGACAGACGGGTACCGAATCGATGCTGATCCAGCGGCCTTCGTTTCGTTGGGGATTAAATATCCTCATGATCGTATTGCGCGACGATTGCCCCGTGCGCAGAGCCACCATAGAAGGATGGTCGGCGCCCAGAAACGGTGTGCCGTCCTCTCGCAGCGTGTTCTGCGCCTCATGAGGCGAACGGCTCCCGCGCAACTGTTCGCAGGTTTTACCGAGGATGCGTTCTGCGGCTGGGTTCATCGCAATGATTCTGCCCGTGGCATCTTGGTGAAGCACACCTTGCAACATCGTTTCAGAAAGCAGACGGTGCCGTTCCTCACTTTTACGCAACGCCTCCTCGGTTTTGTGTTTGTGGAGTCCCATCTGAATGCTAATTTCCAGCTCTCGCGTTTGAAACGGCTTGAGGATGTAACCGGACGGTCCACTAAGCTTGGCCCGCTCAAGCGTTGCGTTGTCCGAATGAGCGGTGAGGAAAATGATCGGCACGTCGAACTCGAGTCGAATCTGTTCCGCCGTTTCGATACCGTCCAGGGAGCCCGTGAGATGGATATCCATCAGGATGAGATCGGGGCGCAATTCTCGCGTCAACGTCACGGCGACGGCCCCACGCGCGGCTGTGCCAACGACTTTATATCCGAACTGCGCCACGCGTTGTGCAAGATCAGCAGCCACAATGGCTTCGTCTTCGACAATTAAAATGGAGGTTTCATTCATGGGGATTTTGTCTTTCGTCATGAGATAGTGGTCAGTGTTCATTGGCCGCTAGCGCGGCGTCAGGGGTCATGCGTTATTGCGTTCATCACGGGCATTCGAAAATGGGCATGCGGCAAAAGGTAATGGGGATTAATCAGGCATCCTACCGAAAGCGACTTCGAATTCCGTGCCGGTGCCACTGTTCGTGCGCACCGTCACGGCACCATCTAACTGTCCTGCCAGAAGCTGCACGAGTTTCAAACCCAGAGAACTGGACTGTCGCCAATCGAGTCCGGTGGGTAGTCCGATGCCGTCATCTTTGACGCTCAGACAGAAACTTCCGTCCGAAGTGCTGTGTAAGGTCACGGAGATTTCACCGTCTGCCCGGCCTTGGAAGGCGTGTTTGAGTGCGTTGGAAGCCAATTCGTTGAGCATCAAGCCGCAGGGCACAGCGGTCTCGAGTGACAGCATGATCGGATCCATGTCGAGCGTCAGCTTCACATGAGCAGCCCCTTCGCCATGAGCGCGCCATAGGTAGTCAAGCAGGCTTCGCGCGTAGGCGGCGAAGTCGACACGGCCGAGGTCATCGGAGTTGTAAAGCTTCTCATGCACCAGCGCCATGGCCCGAATCTGGTCGCGTACGCTGGCGAATACCGCGAGCAAGGCTGGGTCTTTCAGTGTATTGGCGTGCATGTTGACGAGGCTGGAAATGATCTGCATGTTGTTCTTCACCCGATGGTGAACTTCCTTCAGCAGCACGTCTTTCTCCTGCAAGATCGTCTTCAAGCGCTCCTGCGCTTGCTTCTGTTCGGTGATGTTAAGATGCGTAATGACGGCTCCGCCTTCCGCCCCGAGCGGGACGACGGTCATCAAAAACCATCTTTTCTCACTTGGGCTGTGGCAGGGATATTCCAAGGTGAAGGGGGTGTCTGTCCCACCAAGAGCCGCCTCTATTCCAGCCACTACTCCCAACGCATCCGTTTCCCCGTTTGCCACGGTACGTCGGCAGACCTCGAGATAGTTGCTTCCAACCCCAACAGCAGGTGCACCCTTGACGAGATTGGTGTCCGCAAACTCGGTCCAGGCCTGGTTCACAACGAGGATACGCCCCTGCCGATCCAAAACCGCAATGTGTGCGGGTAACGCCTGAAGGGTTCGTTGGTTCAACGCTTCGCTATCGCGCAGCGCTGCCGCCAGCGAGATAGCTCCGCCCTTGGTGTCGCGTACCGCGACGAGGCCCGCGATCAGGAGATAGACGCCACCCAAATACTGCGAAAACCGACTCACCCAGCCGAGCAGGCTACCCACGGCCATGTGAAGCATCAAGCCTGCCAGCCCCGTCGCCAACAGAGCCAGCCCCGGCGCGTACCATCGAAGAAACGGCGACGGAGTCAGCACCTGTGTGCGCCACATGACGAAAGACGTAGCACCAAGCATGACGATAGCGGATCCCAATATGAATTGCCGGATCGGGCTTCCCCCTTGACCTTGGACAAAGAAGACGGGGAGCCACTTTTCATGGGTTGCCACGCTAATCAGTACTATCACTGTCAAAACCGTGGAAAAGCCACCGACGAGCCAGAGCATCGGTACCCGCACCCTCCAGCGCCTCCCGCTAGACACGACTGCCCCCAAAAAACTGCAGAGACCGAAGATCCAAAGACCCAAGTTGTAGATGGTCACAGCCGTGTTGCTGTCGTATTTGACCGCCACGGCGGCCAAGCCGCTGGTGGTTCCCAACGCCAAAAGCCCACAACCGAGCACGACGAGTGCGGGTTCGGCGCTCACCAAAAAGCTCCGTGCGAAGAGATAGACGACGAACAGCAACGTGAGCATGGTGAACAGCACATTCAACGTGACGAGTAAGGCACGTGATTCGTACACCGTTGGCAGATTCGCGGCCCACAAGGCAAAAATCACCGCCAAAAAAAGCGGGATTGGGAGCCAGAGAAAACGACGCAAACCGGTTGGATGTTGAAAAGTAGGCATTGGATTTTGGAGGTCAGTCATTTGTCAGTAGCATTCGTCATGAGTTAGTGGTCATTAGTAACCAGCCAATGGCCATTGACGAACGCCGCCGCGCTAACTGCCAATGACTAATAACAAATTGACCATAATTTTAAGTTCGGAATCGCCGTTTTGGAACTAAAACCAGTCTTTTCAACAAAATCAAATTATCGGTAAGCCTGAGCTTGTATTTCGAGCGTCTTACGGGAAACTGCAACCACGGTTTCTGTATTCAACTCGGCTGGGATTCCTTGGATATCGGCTAAAAAAGAATCAAGAAAATCCGTGCCCACGTCCGTCGGTGCCGTGAGAATTTTAACGCTTTTTTCAGCGTTAAGATAGGCCTTTACCTGTGACTCAGTAGCACTGAACTCCAAGAGTCCCTGAGTTCCCCAAACGGTAAACCGCCAATAGGTTGGTAGGGAATAACCCTGCGAGTCAGGAGCAGAATAGGAAACGTCGCCCATTACACCGCACCCACTCTCAAGTTCAAGCATAAATTGTGCCGCGTCGTTGAAACTCTCGCTGCGTACATCAAACGCCTGCCAAGTACGGGCTGCCACGATACGTTTAACCGACTCCCCTGTTAAAAAGCCCAACATATCGACGGCATGAATCCCAATGTCGTTGATGGTTCCGCCGTGCTTACCTGCCTCGAAATACCAGCCTGGACGCGTTTCACGCAACAGCGGATGCTGTCCGCCAAATTGTATTTGCGTCACACGACCAATGAGGCCATCTCGAATCGCTTGGCGAGCAGAAACAAAGGCGGGCGACGTGCGCAAGTCGAGCATACAGCCGATGCGAAGATCAAGACGTGCGGCCAGTGCCTCCATCTCGTCGAGTTCTTCCAATGACGTGCAGATGGGCTTATCCAAAATCACATGCTTGCCATGAGCCAGCGCATCAATCGCAAGTTTTCCTCTTTTCCCGTAATAGTCCCCAATCGCAACGATATCACACGGAACCGTGGCTAGCATATCCGTCCAGGACGTGTGGGTCATGTTTACCGAGGGCTGAACTGCCGCGCGTGCCGTAGCATCTTCTTCACAAGCAGCGACAATCTGAACGGATGGATGTTGGGCTGCCTTGTTGTACAACGAATAGATGTGACCGTGGCGGAAACCCATAAAAGCGATTTTAAATTGTTTTTTAGTCATGCGTAAATAATACTCAAATTAGGTAGCGAAGTCAATTGCACAGGGCAACAAGATCCGCCAAGTCCGTGCAATCCCAGCCGGGTTGGTTCAGCAGATGCAGGAGTAGCGTTGCGCACGCAACGGCATCGTAGAGTGCGTCGTGTGCGGCACGACCGGGGCAGCGTGACGACACGGCCTCAGCGAGCTTAAAGACGCCAATCAAATCCTCAAGCGCGTATGAGGGCAGACCTGGCCAGGCGGCACGAGACAGCGTGAGCGTATCCACCCACGGACCTAGCACATGCAGGGGCGACGCGGTGCCGAGAACCGAGCGTTCCGTCCCGATGTTGTGCGCGACCAGCACAGCACCCGCGAGCTTGGGCGTAATCACGCGCCAAAGCTCTTGCATTGTCGGAGCGATCGCAATTTTAGATCGAAGTTGAGCATGACGCCCTGGGGCGTATCGGTTGAAGGGTCGATCGCCCACATTGATGAGACTATCGAAGAGTTCCCCACCAATCTCCCCTTGAGCAATCGGTGCCAACCCGATCTGCCATGCTTCATTTCGGTAGCCTGACACAGACCCAGTTGTCTCGAAGTCTATGGCAACGGCATTGAAGGGCTTCATCGACTCAGGGTTCCAGAATATGCATCCAGAGGGAAGCTTTTCCCAAGAGAATCCGCACTTCAACGCTTGTTCCCGGCGGGATGATTTCACCTTGGAGATCGAGGTCGCAATAGACAACACGATAGTTGTTTCCGCCATCGCCTTCGACAACGGGACGCATGAAGGCGACCTTGCCAGGAAAGCGGCGGGGAATGATGGTCTTGTGAGTGCCAAGACGCGCCTGCACAACTTGTCCCACCTTCACGCGAGCGGCATAGCGTTCGGAGACACGAATCTTCATCGTATTGACTTCGCCAACGAAGATCTCAAAAAGAACCATGTCTGGGCGGATCACTTCGCCTGGATAGAACGTGTAACGCATCACACGACCCGCTATCGGCGCAAGGATGGTGCGCTGTTCCATCGCCACCCGCGTCCGTTCGGCAACTTCGCGTAGTGATTCAACCTTCTGGCGGAGCATCAACAGTTGCTTTTGCACAACCGTCATGTCAATTTCCTTGAGTGCCCGTAGCGCCTCTTCACTTTTACTCACGGCAAATTCATCGTTGGAAAGCTGACGCCCCGAGGTCAAGGATTTCTCGAAAAGCTGGCGTGTCATCTCAAGATTTTTGCGAGATTGTTCGAGGTCCATTTCAGCAGCCTTGACTGAATTCTGATGCCGAACCAACGCATCAACAGCTTCAACTTCTCGATAGGCAATTTCCGCCTCAGCTTCAGCCACCTTGGCCTTGGCTTCATCGTACACCGCCTTCTCCGTCCTGTCGTCCATTCTCATCAAAACGTCACCAGCCTGCACCTCATCGCCAGAGGAATGCACAATTTCAGCCACACGTCCTTCTATGGTCGAGCGCACCTCAGCATAACCAGTCGTCGTTGAATAGCCATTCGCATAGGTATACTTCGGAAGCTGAATGAAATGGCCGATCAGACCGATCACGGTCAATATGAGCATCACTCCTTTAAAAATACGCCTGCGCTTACTCTTCCTACTGGAAGCGGTTTCAGGCGGTTTCTGTCCTGTTGTCGTTCTAATGTCTCCCATAAGCCGATCCGTTTCCTATTTCTTAACCTTCAAAAAATCTTTGGGCAGCGCGCGCATGCCAGTTGTTTCGCCGCGGTAGCGCTTCACGCACAAATTGCACGTTTCGCAATCGCGTTCATAGCAGTTGCGATGTGTTCGTGAAGGATACATTTTTCGAAACGCCTCATAGCAGTCATCGCTGCACAAGCAATAGCGCTCCTGAGTCGTTCCGAAAGCCGCTTGCACAAGATGGAATCCATCGCTTTCAGAATCGGTGTCCTTGCCGCACCAGCCGCAGGCGACGCTCATGCGATCACGAAGGCTCCGTTCGCGTTCCTTTATTTCTGTTTCGCTCCAGACATATTCAATCCAAAGTACAGCATGGGCGGGGAATCGGGCAAAAACCGTTTCTCCACGCAACAAAATGGTGACGCCGTCTTTGACGGTATAAGCCGAGTCACCCTCCACGGGCTTCTCCCGACCCACGAGGTGTACTTTCACGCCGCCAGTCCGGGGGGTTGACCACGAGCTCCACCCGCAGGAATCACAAACCGATACAAAGAGGTGTTGCCGCAAGGCATCGCCGCACTGTGGACAGCGTCCTCGCTGCAGAATATGAAGCCGTTTGAGCGAGTGCTCGGCTGCCGATCGAACTTCTTTAGCTGCCGTCTTTTGAGAACGCTCGACCATGTTTTCTTCGCTGATAACGCGCAGATCCTCCTCGAGTCTTTCTTGATCCTGATCCTGAAAAAGAATATCGGATGGAATACCCGACAGCGTCTCCGTTGGCATTGCAAGCTGTGGGCTTTCTTTCGTAAATAATTTTTTAAGTGCTTCAAAAGCCATGGTTCACTCTCCTCCCTTTTCTGCCGACATTTCCTCACGGCGCACATCCTGCGAAGCGATGATGCCAACCGGATTTTGCCCAGCGGCATAAACCAACTGCACCAGCGCATCGGCAACCGTTCCGGCAACGGAAGTGCCACGGCGGGTTGCGGATGTTAAATCTTTCTGAGCGTCGAGCACGTTTCGGCTCGTGCCCTCTCCGAGGTTGAAGCGCGATTCTTCGGCGGCGAGTGTCAGACGCGCCTCTCCAATAGCAGAGGATGCAAGTTCAAGCCTTCCACAAGCACTCGCAAATACGATCTGCGCGCGCGCCAGCGAAGCGGCTACTTCGTTTTCAACACGCTGCAACTCTGCAAAAGCCGCTTCCAGGCGTGCCTTCGCCACCGCGACATCGGAACGGACGCCGCGCTTATCCAATGATCGCGTCCAGAGAATCCCAACTTCAAGCACTTCATTGTTGCGTGATGTGATCGCGTCACTGCCAATGAGTCCTGAATCGGTCTCACCACGCCACCCAAGTCCTGCCGTAACATCGAGCGAATCCTTTGCTTTTTCTATCGCCAGGGACAACTCCGTTCTTGCGGCCTCCACTGTTGCCAGAGCGGAAAGGCAAGTGGGATGACATTGCAACACTTCATCCACTGTAAAGGTAAGGTCTCTGAACTCAGCGATGGCCGACGCCAGCGAAAGAATCGCATTCGTTACGGTCGCGGAGGTCAGCACAACCGCGCTGCCAGCCGCTTGGAGGCCCAACCGCTCTCTGAGCGTCTCGAGTCCCGATTCGACATTCTGTTGCGCTTCCTGCAATTCTTCTTTGCGCAAAGCAACTTCATACCTCGTCGGGAAAACCTGATACCCAGCAACGTCTTTCAGCTCGGCCCGTTCAGACGTCTGTTCGTAGAGCTTTTCGGCGCGGCTGACGGCACTCTCGACGGCCTGCTTGTCGGAGATGCCTCGCAGGTAGCTGATCCAAGCCAAAAGAGCATCGCGCCCAACAACACACTGCATCTTTTCTCGTTCAGCAGAATCAATCAGAGCCATCGCGTGAAGTTTTGAGAATTCGTGGCGATGGAGACCATATTTAAAATCGCGCAAGAGGGGCAGTCGAGCTCTGGCTCCGACCGCGGTTTGGCGGAGATCGGATCCGTTCCCGAAATCGGACTCGGTCAACACTCGCTCGGCTGCACCCGCACCTGCATAAATTCCCCCGCCGACCGGCGCCTCAACACCGCCACTGAACGTCACTGCATCCGCAGGCGAGACGCGCGAAAGCGAAACACCTTGAATATCGTCAGGCCCCTTTGCATAGCCAGCAGAGGCGCTGAGCAGGGGCGAATTGAAAGCATATCCGAGGCCATCAGCTCGGTAAATTGACGCTTGCTCCCGCATCTTGGCAGCCATAACGGATGGATGCAATTCGACTGCGTTGACAACATGCGTTGCAAAAACAGGATCAAATGCGGTAGGAACAACAACAGGCAAAGCAAATGAACCCGTCGATCCAACTAAAAACAAAAGGCCTACGGCTAATCTATGCCCAAAAGAAACATGTTTAGACGCGCTCAGTTCATCATTTATGGGGATCATATCTCGGTAAAGAAGGTGGGTAATGCAAAACGCTTGCGCAATCCAAAACTGAAACCTCTTCGCTGCGCAATGAGAGTAGGATCTTATATTCCCATGAATGAAGCAAGCCCAAAATATAATTCGCAGCAGAATTAATCGTTTTTAGCTGCCAACCTCGCGTTCACAGCGGCGGCCGCCCGACGTCCCTCGCCCATCGCAAGAATAACCGTCGCCGCACCAAGGACGATGTCGCCACCGGCAAAAACGCCCGGCATCGAGGTCTCGTTCTTATCATCCACAAGAATGCGGCCCCATTTGTCTACTTTGATTTCGGGGGTCGTGGTCGCAATGAGCGGATTCGATTCGTTGCCGATCGCGACGATGACGCTGTCGACCTCGATCATGAACTCGCTGCCCTTAATCGCAACGGGACGACGACGTCCGCTGGCATCGGGCTCACCGAGCTCGTAGCGGATGCATTCGATCCCCGTAACCACGTCCTGATCGTCGCCTAAAATCTTGATCGCATTCTGGAGCAATCTGAACTCAACGCCTTCTTCCTTAGCGTGATGGACTTCTTCCAAACGGGCGGGCATCTCGGCCTCCGTACGACGATAAATGAGATAAACCTTCTCTGCGCCGAGACGGCGTGCCGTGCGAGCGGCGTCCATGGCCACGTTGCCACCCCCGAGGACAGCAACACGCTTACCGCGGTAAATCGGGGTGTCGGCACGTTCCGTGTCATACGCCTTCATCAGGTTCGCGCGCGTCAGATACTCGTTGGCAGAGAACACGCCAACAAAACTTTCGCCAGGGATGTTCATGAACGTGGGAAGCCCTGCGCCAGTACCAATAAACATGGCCGAATAACCATCCGTCTCCAAAAGTTTTTTCAAGGGACGGGAACGGCCGACGACGAAATTCGTACGAATCTCAACGCCCATTTCACGGAGCGTGTCAATTTCTGCTTCCACAATGTCCTTCGGCAAACGAAACTCAGGAATGCCGTACATCAAAACACCGCCTGGCTTCTGGAAGGCTTCGAATAAGGTTACCTCATGCCCTTCGCGACGTACATCTACAGCGAAGGTGATTGAGGCGGGTCCCCCACCGACAACAGCAACTTTCTTACCCGTTGCCGGCTTCACGGCAAGCGGAACGACCGTTCCGGATTCACGCTCAAGATCTGCAGCATAACGCTCGAGACGGCCGATGGCGACGCCATCCTCCACGTTCTTCTTGATCTTGCCCAGCGTACAGTGCAACATACACTGCACCTCCTGCGGGCAGACACGTCCGCAGACGGCCGGCAGCAAACTATTCTTTTTGATAATGGCAATCGCATCAGCATCGCGTGCCTCCGCAATGGCCTTGATAAAGCCTGGAATATCGATCGCCACCGGACACCCTGCCACGCAGGGCTGGTTCGCACACTGCAGGCACCGTAGCGCCTCAACGCGAGCCATAGCCTGTGTGTAACCCAGCGCCACTTCGTTCGTATTGCACACACGAGCCGCAGCGCTTTGCGTGGGCATATCTTGCTGTGGAAGAGCAATTCGATCCTTCGGCATGAGCTTTTCCTTAGCCGTCACCTCGGAGAGAATTTCGACTGCCTTCGCATTGAGTGCTTCTTTTGAAATCATTACTTATTCTCCAGCTCCTGAGCTGCCTTTTCGAGGTTGCAAGCATGAGGCGCGTGGAAGGTCTCGTGCGCCTTCGTCTCTGCACCCTTGTAGGCCCTCATCCGCTTCATCATGTTATCGAAATCGACCTTATGTCCATCGAACTCAGGACCATCAACGCAAACAAACTTCGTCTCGTCACCAACGGTTACGCGACACCCACCGCACATCCCGGTCCCATCCACCATGATGGTATTCAGCGAAACCACGGTCGAAATGCCGAAGGGTCTCGTCGTCTCCGCACAAAACTTCATCATGATAGGAGGCCCAATCGCCGTCACCTCGTCCGGAGGCGTGCTGGAAGCGCACATCTCCCTGAGCGGAACCGTCACGAGATCCTTACGCCCATACGACCCGTCATCTGTACAAACCACAACCTCGTCTGCTATCGCTCGCATTTCTTTTTCGAAGATGACCAGATCCTTGTTGCGAGCACCGATGATCACGGTCACGTGATTACCAGCAGCCTTATGGGCTTCGACAATCGGAAAGAGAGGCGCCACACCGATGCCCCCACCAACCGCAACGACACGCCCGATTTTTGCAATATGCGTGGGACGACCCAGCGGCCCAAGAACGGCCGCCACATGCTCACCCACATTGAGGGCGGCAAGCTTATGCGTTGTGGCACCCACAGTCTGAAAAACGATCGTAATCGTTCCGGCTTTTTTATCCGCATTGGCAATGGTCAGAGGAATCCTTTCTCCATAATTTTCATCAACTTGGAGGATAATGAACTGGCCTGCCTTGCGTTCCTCAGCAATGTGAGGAACGGAGAGCTCCATCTGCCATACTTCGTTAGAAAGTTGTTTTTTTTGTAGAATTTTGTTCATTTTTGTAAAGCTTAAGGAACGCGTGCTTTGCACGCGGTCCGATGTTTCATACTTTCATGCCGAAGCAATCCTGATGGAGCGGCAGGTTAACCCACGCGTTCGACGGTGATTTCCGGATCAATTTCTGTCTTCAGCGACTCTTCAATGTAGCCTTTGAGCGTTGACATCGAATGAGGACAAGAACCACAGGCGCCGCGAAGCCTTAGCATAACGGTCTTGCCTGCAATCTCGACGATTTCACAATCGCCACCATCGCTTTGAAGCATCTGACGTAGAAATTCAACCTTTGCTCTAATTTTCTCTTCCATTTTCTAAATCTCCTTTGAGAGGCCGTGTGGCCTAGGTTTTGAAAACATCCTGAAGCAAACACCCGAGTCTGCAACCACGGCTGGAAAAGCTTGGAGCGGGCGATGGGAATCGAACCCACGTATGAAGCTTGGGAAGCTTCCATTCTGCCATTGAATTACGCCCGCGCGGATGCTCTGTATGAGCCCCTTATTTTATAAAATCTCACCGCTTCATGTCAAGTAACAAAATTTGAAAATCTTGCTCTACACAACAGGCTGCTTTTGTGCTACTATTCGTTCATGAAACCCGAGCAAGACGCATGGGGTTTCTTAGCGGAGATGTCTCATGATCGATCTATCTGAACTCGACGCGGTCTGGTTTCCTAGGCTCGATAAGATGAGGGTCGCAGAGCCGGGCAGCATACCCAACACGCACGAATGGCACTGGACAGAGCGCCATCTGCATTGTTTATGGTCCGACGACAAGCTTCGTCCCGAAAAACTTCTCACCGCAAAAGGCGAACAAGTCAAAGTAGTCGACGCTGGACGGTGGAACTTGGAAGCTGGCCCTGACTTCCTCAATGCCGTCATTGTCGTTGGAAATCGAACGCTCAAGGGCGACATCGAAATTCATATCAGGGCCGCAGACTGGAATGCCCACCATCATACCAACGATCCGCGCTATGCAAACGTCATGCTGCACGTGACGTGGTTCCCATCCCAAACGAACCTCCTGCCACCACACATTCCCACGGTCGCCTTGCGCGATACCGTGGTGTCCATGCGCCGCTTTTCGTTTGATTCAATTGACTTGTCCGCGTATCCCCATGCAACCCTCCCTGCAACACCCCGCCCGTGCGGAGAGCATCTTTCGGAAGCATCACCCGCTGAAATTCGGTCGCTTTTGGAAAGCGCAGGCATGAGCCGCCTGCGTCGCAAAGCCCTTCGTATGGCCTTGCGTCTACAGGTCTCGGGAAGCCGTTACCAAGTTTTCTACGAAGAGTTCATGGCGGCACTTGGGTACAAACCTAATGCCGATGGCATGAGAGCCGTCGCCGAACTCATGCCGGTTGAGCAACTTTGCGAATCCGCCGACTTCATGTCACGCTACGCCACCCTTCTGGGTATTGCCGGCATGCTTCCGCAACAAACCTCCAAAAAAAATGGTCGCCACGCCGATGAAACTCGTAAGCTGTGGGATCTCGCGTGGAAGCTGGGCGTTGCGGATTCTCCTGACCGACCGTGTTGGAGTCTCGGCGGTACGCGACCTGTCAACCATCCGCGGCAACGACTCGCCACGACCGCCGTTCTTTTCGATAGCCCAACTGCGCTTCTCGACCGCCTGTCAGCGATTCCTCAGAACGAGGGTAAGGCGTGGGTTAAAGCAGCCACCGAGGCTATCCAATCCCCTCTCGAAGCCGCACGGACAAGCCTTGGAGCTCCATTTAAAGACTACTTAAAAATTGGTGAGCAAAGAATCAACACGATCCTTACGAACGTCGTGATCCCACTTCTGTCTGCAGAAAACCGGCTCGACCCAGATCTCTACAATGCTCTTCCCGGCGAGGCAGCAAACGAACAGACGACCGAAGCCGCATTCCGATTGCTCGGGCGTGACCATAATCCCGCAATTTACCGATCAAGCGGACTGCGGATGCAAGGTCTTTTAGAAATTTGGAACGGCTTTTGTCTCTCGACTAAATCGGAGTGCGCAGACTGTCCGCTGGCCGAGGCTATCCGAACGGCCGTAAAAAAAGGTGCAGACTAGATGCGTCCTGCACTAAAAAAATCACAACGCTTTTTCCTGGCTCTGACACTACCGTTCATGTTGGGATTATGTGGATGCATTTCTTTTGATGAAAATGGAAACATGTTTTTCGATCCTCCAGATTTTTCTTCTGGCACAGCGCTTGTCGACGATTTGAGGAGTCGGATCATCAACCATGACAGGACCGCCCTGCGTGAATTCGCCATGAAAGAATTCAACGCCTTGCATAGTAATGACCCGAACGACCTCGAACGCCTTCAGGGATGCATCCTCGCCGTCAAACAAAACGCTCCGAGTTTGCCGGGAATTCAGGAATACGCATCCTGGCTCGATTCTAGAATGGCGTACTTCGAGGCGGCTGAAGATGCCAAACACGCCGCCGAGGCAGAACTCAAAGCGGCTCAACACGCAAAGGCACATCCCCCCATCATCCGGCCAGCGCCGCAGCGGCCAGAATCGAAGCAATCATCTCACGTCACCACCGTTGTTGTGATTGAAAATGAGCCTTTCGACATCAACTCGCTCCCCGTCCTTCCGCCCACCTACCGATCAATATCAACTTTACCAACCAAGAAGACAGTAAAATCAACAGCACCCTCCCCTCCCAAGAGTAAAGTCGATGATAAGCAACCCGATGCCATGCGAGGCCGAGCCTACTGGCAGAAAGCCGTTGCCAAGCATCGACGCCCCGCCAATGCCGATGCCATGCTCCCTCGCATTCAACCTGCCTTCAAATCGGCAGGTCTTCCCGAAGCACTGGCGTGGATGGCAGAAGTTGAATCCTCCATGGATCCAGCCGCGCGGAGTCCTGTGGGCGCTGCCGGCCTCTTCCAGCTCATGCCGCGTACTGCCCAATCCCTCGGACTCGAACTCTCGCCCAAAGATCAACGTCTCGTCCCCGAACACAACGCGAAAGCCGCCGCAAAGTATTTGAAGACCTTGCACAGACGCTTCGGCTCATGGCCACTAGCACTGGCGGCCTACAACGCCGGCGAAGGGCGCGTCTCCGGACTCTGCAGAAAACACAAGACCAAACGCTTCGACGACATTGCCAGCGCACTCCCTAACGAAACCCAGATGTACGTCCCTCGCGTTCTAGAAACTATTCGCCAAAGAACCGGCATCGATCCCGACACCCTGCCACCACCATCGTAAAGAATGCGATTCGACAGAGTCGAATCGCACAAGGGATAGGGCTCCTTCCACGCTTAGGCGCAAATCGCTTTGCAAGTTTTACACTCTTTCTTTAACCAGTCTCTGGTTGAAGATCTTTTAGTCTTTATACGACAAGATGCATTTGGTAGAATGCACGTTAATCATCAGTCGGGAACGTTGTGTGCCCGAGTCGAAATCTGGAGCGTTCCCATTTTGAAAAAACTCTTTGTCGCTTTGCTTCTTCCTCAACTCGTTATTTCTGCCTTCGCGCAAGATGCAGTCATCGCACCCGTACCGCTGAATGATGTCCCTGTAGCAAAATCGCAAGGCATCAAGTATGAAGCCGAATCACTCTTTGACTCCCCCGCCGCCACAACGGAAACTGAACCCATCTCAGGGGCATGGCTTCTCGCCGAATGCGCCTCGCGGATGCCGCTTGAACCGCTTTCGATGACCGGTACGCTAACCATGCGCAAAGTCTACGGAGTAGAGCTTAAAAAATTTAACTATGTCGTCGCCATCCACTGGGGTGCCGAAGAGCCGCGAGCGACCTACGAAATCCTCACAACCAACAACGAACGACTCGAAACCATCGTTGCGGTCAGAAAGCCAGGGGAACCGCTCGAACTCGCGCGCTTTGAAGGCGCAAATCGGAAGGCAGCAGAAGCACCCGCCCTCAATGCCACCGTTCGGGGAACCGACATCACGTGGCTCGACATCACGCTGGACTTCGTCTGGTGGCACAATCCTATCTTAGCCGGAACAGGCAAAATCAAAGGCAGACCCTGCGACATCCTCGAAGTCGAACCAGCATCGCCGATGGAAAATTGCGCCAAAGTCAGACTCTGGATCGACCGAGAACAAAAACTCGTGATGCAAGCGGCTCAAGTTGATGAAAAGGGCCGCGAAGTGCGCAAGATGTGGGTTCGCGCCGTGCAGAAGATCGACAAGCGGTGGGTGCTTAAGGATATCGAAGTCGAAACCCTCGGCTCCGGCCACCGCACCCGTCTCCATGTCGACAACGTGCAAAGCGCCGAAGCTGCTAACGACAATGACAAACAGGGACAGACAAAGACAAACAAGGACGATTAGCATCTCAAACCCACTCTCCACGATCAAGCATCTCAATTCGTAATTCCTAATTCATAATTCGTAATTCATAATTCATAATTCGTAATTCGTAATTTCCCACTCAATCTTGTAATCCTGTCTAAAAAGGCCTTATGAAAATAGATCCCACCAAAATGTCCGACTGGCAGATTGCCGAAGCCGCAGAAGATAATCTAACGCCCATTGTCGAAATCGCTCGTGCGCTCGGAATTCACGACGATGAACTCTCACAGTACGGTACGTTTTACGGCAAGATCGACGCGAGTAAAATTTTGGGACGTCTCGATCGCCCAGGTGTTCGTCGTGCAAAATACATCGATGTAACCGCTATCAGCCCCACACCGCTAGGCGAAGGTAAAACCACGACAACGATGGGGCTGGTCGAAGGTCTCGGCAAACTGGGGCTCAACCCGATCGCCGCCATCCGTCAGCCGAGCGGCGGCCCAACCTTCAACATCAAGGGCTCTGCCTCCGGCGGCGGTCTCGCTCAGTGCCTTCCCCTCTCCCCTCTTTCGCTCGGACTAACCGGCGACATCGATGCCATCACCAATGCCAACAATCTCTGCATGACGGCGCTGACCGCACGCATGCAGCATGAGCAGAACTACGACGATGCCCGCCTCGCCAAAAGCGGGCTAACGCGTCTCGATGTCGATCCGACTCAGATCAACATGCGCTGGGCGATCGACTTCTGCGCGCAATCGCTTCGCAACATCACCATCGGCAAAGGCGGAAAACTCGATGGCTACGAGATGGAGTCCGGATTCTACATCACGGTCGCGAGCGAAGTCATGGCCATCCTTGCTGTTTCACGCGATCTTGCCGACATGCGTCAGCGCATGGGCAAGATCGTCGTCGCCTGGTCACGGTCTGGCAAGCCGGTCACGACCCGTGACCTCGAAGTCGATGGAGCTATGACCGCTTGGATGCTCCGCGCCATCAACCCAACGCTCATGCAGACGCTTGAAGGCCAGCCGGTGCTTGTGCACGCTGGCCCCTTCGCCAACATCGCCATCGGACAAAGCTCCGTCATTGCTGACCGCTTAGGCAGCGTCCTCGGCGACTACCTCGTCACCGAAAGCGGATTTGGTGCGGATATTGGGTTCGAAAAATTTTGGAACATCAAGTGCCGCACCTCGCAGATGACACCCGATGCGGCTGTCATTGTCGCCACCGTCCGTGCGCTGAAATCTCACGGTGGCGGTCCAGCCGTCAAGCCCGGAGCCAAACTCGACGAAGCCTACACCCGAGAAAACCTCGCACTGGTGGAAGCAGGATGCGACAATCTGCGGGCGCATATTGAAACCGTTCGAAAGGCTGGTGTCACGCCGGTCGTTTGCCTCAATGCATTCTATACCGACACCCATGCCGAGCAGCAGATTGTCAAAAAACTCGCCGATGAGACAGGCGCCCTCTTTGCCGTGTCCAACCACTGGCTCAAGGGCGGCGAAGGTGCGATTGAACTGGCTGAAGCCGTCGTTGAAGCGGCCAAGAAGCCCAACACCTTTAAGTTCCTCTATTCGCTCGAGGAACCCGTCAAAACAAGAATCGAAAAAATCGCCACAGAAGTTTACGGAGCCGACGGCGTTACCTATTCTGATCTCGCCACCGCAAAGCTCAAGCAGATTGTTGCCGACCCCGACGTTGCTTCCCTTCCCATCTGCATGGTGAAAACCCAGTACTCGCTCTCGCATGATCCCCTGCTACGGAACCGCCCTAAAGGCTGGACACTTCCTGTGCAAGATTTCCTCACCTACTCCGGTGCTGGATTCATTGTCCCTGTCGCCGGTGACATTAAGTTAATGCCCGGAACCGCATCCGATCCCTCCTATCGCCGCGTCGATGTCGATGTTGCAACCGGAAAAGTCATTGGGCTGAACTAACGCAGCGTCACGAGGATCCGGACGATATCGCCAAATCGGTTTTGTTTCTGCTTCGAAGTGACTTTGTGAGGAGTCAAGTCATCTTGGTGGCTTCCGGCATGCCGCTTTCCCGTACTTTCATGGCATGGCCCTCCACGCCTGCGCGATGCTCGCAATCAAACGCATGAAAGCCGTATTACCGTCCGACTCGCCCTTCTCGAAATCATTTTCGCTGACACCCATTTGATTGGTTACATGAGCGAAACAAAGGATCGGATACGCTTTGGCCTCTGCCAGCGCATAGAGCGCAGCCGCCTCCATTTCAACCGCCAGCAGGTTTTCGGAACGGGCAAACGCAATCGCCTCGGCCGTCTCGCGGAACGGCGCATCGGTCGTCCAGACCCCGCCTTGAACAACACAATCGGCGGCGTGCAACGCGCACCGACCGATTGCCAGCGCTTGTGCGCCTATTCGCGCATAGGCCGCGGGAGGCAGGTAGTGGTAACTAGTCCCTTCATCGCGCAAGGCGCGATCGACAAGCACGAAATAGGGTGGCTGGCCGGCGGGGAGTATTTGCCCTGCCGATGTCACGCTGATCAAGAATTGGCAACCGGATGCGAACAGCTCCTCGGCAACGAGCACCGCGAATGCGGCGCCAACGGCGCAACCGAGCACACCGACAATCGTTCCATCTAGATCGAGGTCGTACATTTCTGTGTGATAGCAAGCCCAATACGGGTTGAGCCGCGCACCGGATTGCTTGAGGTGCCGAGACAGGTCGCCATCCGGGTCCAGGACGCAAATTGACGGTATGTCACCCATCGGAAGCGACTTCTGCCGCCGTGCCTCACGCAACAGGTTGGCTGGTTCGAACACCGATGGCCGATCATGGTGCTTATTAGCAAGAATGGGTACCAGATCGTTTCCTCTCTCTTTCGGTTAAAAACGGTTTGTTTCCACCCTTTCCGGCTGAAAGAAGGCCACAGGAAGGGGTGCATGCTTCGCCTACGATCATCCGGCATCAGGGCGACAATTTCCGAGCGCCGACCTCTCTGATGAGCCAGTTTAAGGCGTCGCCGCACCGCCAACCTCTCTGTCGCTCGGCCCATGGTACGCCTTCATATCCACTATCTTTCCGTTGGCGTCGAAGGTCATCACATCAATGACGCGAATCAGAATGGGTTGGCCGTCGGCCTGCATGTGGATGTCGAAAGCCATGGCTGCGGAAGCTCCGTACGACGTACGGATCGGGGCGACCCGCTCGAGGCGATGCACCATCGTGACAGCCCTGCGGTAGAATTCATCGATCGCGGCGCGCCCTTCGACAATCCTTTCGCCGCCCACGGGATCCTCGATCCGAGCATTGTCCGCGAACAACGCCGCAAGCCCTTTGCCATCGTGGCTATTAAAAAGGTCGATATACGCCTGCAAGGCCAGCCGCATTTGTTGTTCGCTGGCCGTGGGGTGTTTCGCGGCTACGACGGTCTCTGCTTGCAGAGTGATTGCGATAGCGAGACCCCATCCGAAAAGGTCTTAGCGGAGCAATTGTGCTCAGCATTTGACGTCTATTGTCGAGTAGTTTTGAAAAATTAATTCCTTGACAAAAGCGCCGCAACATGCTAGTATCCAATGACTTACTACATGAAAGGAATTGAATATGACAGCATGCGCGACACAAGAAAAAATACCCAACCAGCCCTTAATTAGCAACCTCTTCTTGCCGATGCCCGATACCGACTTTCGCGATTTTCTGGACGAAGTTGATAAACTCATTCGTTTTGCACCTGAAATCATTCCGGCAATCGAGTCAGACTTGGATGCTCACGCCCGTAACAAGAAGAAACTTCGATTAGAGGATCGGAAGTTTTTCCAAAGCCAGACTCCAGACATTCCCGACTTGAATATTCAGGAAAGAGAGATTCTGAGTCAGGAACTGGAGCTTGCCGAAGGACGACCGCGGATGCCAGCCGAAGTCGTGTATGTGTTCTTAATGTTGCGCGGATTCCTCGGTTCATTGAGTACGAAGGAATCACAAATGTTCTTACGTGAGTCGATGAGCCTACACGGTTTTTTGGAGCAACGCGGATTGAAGATGCCCGGGAGAAGTACGATATGCGAAAACATTAACGCGGTCAGTTACCAGACAAGAGAATTGATCTTTGACCGACAGGTTAAGCGAATTCTTCAGGAAACGTTGGATGATTTCAAGAACCTGACGATCGACAGCACAGCAGTGAAAGCCAATAGCAGTTGGCCAAGTGACAGTAAAATTCTTACGGGACTGTTGATGCGAGTGAATCGGTTAGGGCAGAAACTGGAATTATTTGAATTGAAAAATTTCCGTCAGGGGTGGGTCCCGCGCTGGCTCGGAGAAATGGAAAAGCAGGATTTCCAAATTTGTTTGGTGAGTGGTAAAGTTAATGCAAAGACGCTGCGCAAGCGACATTACCGAAAGTTGCTCCGATGCGGAGAAAAAGCACTGGCAGCGTTGAAGAACGAGTTCGATGCTTTGGAGAAGGCCGTGCAACTTGAAACGATTGTACCGAGTCGGCGTGTGCTTCTCAAGCGCATCATTGAGCAGATCAGAAGCGATCTTTCTGATGCTACACGAGTGATTGAATACACCACGGATCGTATATTTAATGAAAAAAACAGGCCCTCCACAGAGAAGGTTTTAAGTTTATCGGATGGATCGGCTGCTTTTATCAAAAAGGGTAACCGCGAACTGGTTGTCGGTTACAAACCTCAACTGGTTCGCAGCCAACGCGGGTTTGTCACCAGCTTGATCGTTCCGAAAGGTAACGCGGCTGACTCTATCAAGTTAGTCCCAGCGATTTTAGACTCGATCAAGCGCACCGGAGTCGTTGCTGAACTGGTCAGCACCGATGACGGCTATGCTTCCAAAAACGGACGCGATAAACTGCGAAGTATGGGCGTGCAAATTGTTAGTATCAGCGGAGCTAAAGGGAAAAAGTTAACGGCACAAGAGGACTGGGAAAGTGAAACATATCGAGATGCACGCCGTTGTCGCTCCGCAGTGGAGTCCTTGATGTTCACCATCAAGGATGGATTTGCTTTCGGTGAACTTAGCCGCCGTGGCATCGAGAATGTACGTGACGAACTGCTGGAAAAAGTGCTCGCCTATAACTTTTGTCGTCGTATTGAAATGAAAAAACGACGACAAAAAGTGGCATAGATACCCCCACCAAAACAACAAACACGGTAATCACAGAATAAAGACGATACACACGCCGGCTTCAGTAGAGGTGTGTCAAAATTCTGCAATCAACGACCTATAGAGGCCTTCTGAACGTAGAGAAGTTGCGCTAAGCGCCATTTGAATCCCAAAACCCTGGACGTCGAGCACTGAACACATCGGATCACCCCATCCGAAACCCTTTTCGGATAGGGTCTATCTAGTTTTGGCCGCTTGATCCTGTTCCTGATTCCCACTGCAATATTGAAACTGATTATCGCTGCATATAGACGTTGTTCTATTTTCAGGACATTCTGTTTTCTGATTTTTTCAATCCGCAGTATTGTTTTTAAATGACGAAAAGCCAGTTCAATTGAATAACGTTGCAAGTAGAGTTTCGACAGTTCTTGCCAGCTATATTTCTTCTCGTCAAGTAGTGTTGTGATAAGCACTTGCGACTTAAGCCGAGAGGTGCCCCTTGTCCTTATCAGGCGCACCTTGAGCGTTTTTCCTACGTAGTGCTGGTGATCAGGGTAATTCATCAGATGTGATTGAGTGAGTTTGATTTCATAAATTGCGGATCGCTTTTTCGTTTTTAAAAAGCTTTTTCCAAGGGCACTGCTTTTAAGTTGCATTAACACTTTATGATTATTTTCCTCTGAAATTGCAATAAAAGCCATTCCGTTATATCCAGCATCACATACGTAAAGGGTCTTTACGGTGTTTTCGTCCATGTGTTGTCGTACGATGGATCGTTCAGATGTCATAATGTTCTCGAAAACGAAATTCTCAAACGACCCTGTGGACAACTCTAAAAAACCAAGTGCTTGGGACTGAACGTAATGGCCTTGTCCCTCACCATATTTCTCTACGGTTTCGATTGTCGGCATCATTGATATTTTTGTTCCGTCAGGTATGAGAACTTTATACCCGTAAAACAGCTGGCCGTTTGTCTCATATTCCGATTGGTGGCTTTCCGCCAGGATGCCAACAAAAACTTCCACAGGCAACTTAAGGCATGCGTTATTATACGCCTTTCTCGTAGGAAGTATCCCTTTCCTGTCTGGCACCAGATCAAGTTCAAATAATTGTAATCGTTCACGGGGTACAGTCGGGGCTCTGAGCAAGCTCAGGGTGTTCGGGTCTTTGCGGGTTCGAATCGGCATACGATGACGGATGACGATTGCGCAAGCGAAGTGTGCCGTCTTTGCAATCATTCAGCCCGGCGGTCCATCGGCGGGGGTGCCGGGCGAATCAGCCCATGGCGGGTAGCAGGGATGGGGCGGACTGTTAGCGTCCCCACTCGATTCGTCTGAAGATGCGCTCCTGTGCGTCTGCCTGCCGGTTCTGTGCGTCTGCCTGCCGGTTCTGTGCGTCTGCCTGCCGGTTCTGTGCTACCGCCTGTCGGTTCAGTGCTACCGCCTGATGTTCCTGTGCTACCGCCTGTCGCTGTTCTGCAATCACCTTCTCTTTTTCAATAGCATTCTTTTCTTTTTTAATAGCAAGCATCTCTGCGGCTTGCTGTGCCTGACGCGCTAGTATCACAGTCTTTTGAATCGACTCTTCCAGCTCCTTGAGTGCGGTCTTGCGTTGGGTCATGGCTTCTGTTGAGCGTTTCAAGTCTGTTTTCGCCTTGTTCACTTCGGTGAGTTGTTCGTCTGTGGCAGGCGTTTTGTCTGTCAGCAGGAACTCCTGCCAGTCGGCGACCGATTTGGCGAATTCTGCGAGAAGACTTTCGCAATGCGTTTGCAGTTGGGTTCGTTGCGGCGCGTATTGGAGATAGAGTTCGAGAGAGTTCTCGAGTTTTTCATGGTACTGGCGCTGTTTTTCCAAACCAACTATGTACTGCCGTCTTGCAGCGAGAGCTGCATTTTTGGCTTGCGTATTCCGGTGCGAGTGGGCGAGGACTATGCATTCGGCAGGTGTCCCCCACTGGCCCTCAAAACATACGAGTCCCTTGGCGTGTTGGGCCGCGGCGAACGCCCGACTTTCCGCTTCTGCTTTTGCTACTTGTTCGTGTGTCGGAAGGCCCCACGCGATGCAGACGTCATCTGGAATGGTATCCAAAGGGACTGTGGTTACGCCGGTCGCATACCGTATGACGACGTTGTGGTTTTCTAGGCGTCCAAAACGGGCGTTGCGGAACTCGCCGCCAGTAGTGGTGGTCAAATTCGTAATAACTGGTGTGTCAGCAAGGCAGGTTGCGGCCTGCAGCATAAGCACGATGCACAAGGTTGCCACTCTCATTTGAATCCTCCTCTTTGCTTGAAGCACGACTGCGGCACTACCTTGTAAGAATAGTCCGTTGCCATGAAAGGGTGAATGATCGTACAGTTATAGAAACCGTAACCGTTCACGGGGGTATAAACAACCCCGATTTATTTGAAGCATAGCACAGTCGCGACAGTAATGTCCAGCGCAAAAAAAATAATTTTTTTGGGCTGGACTCGGCGCCGTGAATGTTGTATATTGCTTCCCATGTCAGATATTTTAGTTATGCAGGGTCGGGAGTTGAGAGGCGAGGACATCGCTTTGATCCGCACATTGCTGGATGAAAATCCAGACTGGGGGCGGTCAAGACTCAGCGTTGAACTTTGCGATCGCTGGGCTTGGCACCTGTCTGCGTGCGGCACGCACAGGCAGGCAACGCGCAAGGACGCCGAAAAGATATGGCGGCGCGAACCCTACTACTCAAATTG
>CAZUAY010000005.1:0-31746 GCA_964618405.1 uncultured Lentisphaerales bacterium | reverse complement strand
CCACGGCAGACACGGTTCGACCACGATTCGGGGCCAGTGGGATCGGTCACTGCCCCGGAAGGATACTCCCCGTACCTATCCTGGCAGGATTCCAACACATTACCGTGCATGTCGTACAGTCCCCATGCGTTCGGCTTCTTCTGACCCACCGGATGGGTCGTGCCATCGCTGTTTTCGCTATACCAAGCAACATCATCTAAATTCCAACAACGCTCCTTCACACTCATCAGTTCCTGGCCGCTGTTCAGTGCGCTCGTCGTCCCGGCCCGGCAGGCGTATTCCCATTCCGCCTCGGTCGGCAGCCGGAACCCGCCGCCGTACACCAAGGCGTTAATATTTTCAATAAACATCTGACAATCCTCCCACGAAACCTGCTCAACAGGCGCATCTCTCCCAGCTTTTTTGAAATGAGATGGATTGCTCCCCATCACTGCTTCCCATTGACGTTGAATCACTTGATATTTACCTATCCAATATCCCTTCGTCAATGTGACCGAGTGCTGAGTTTCATCGCAAACACGAGAACGGCCCTCCTCATTCTCCGGACTGCCCATCATAAACGTGCCCGGGGGACACCAGACAAGCTCCAGCAACACGCCACCACCCAGATCAACCGTCTGTGTATCGCCGAGATTGAAGCATGCGCCACCCGACGACTTCTTTGAAGCGCTCCGAGACGATGTTCGCTGCGGGATTGTTTCAACGCTTGCTTCTGAATCAAAACCAACGCCTGCTGTGGCCATAACTTCATTCCCTATAATATGGTGATAAGAAATAGCTTTTCAGCCGGCACTGGCACTGCACGCTGGAACCGTTCAGAAAAAGCACGCTTATGGAGAAAAAAATAGCACACCGAAACGGAGATGTCAAGTTCTGGCCTCCCCCACAAGGACGCATGAGCTTGAAGGCACATAAAAAGAGCTTTGAATTTAAATTCTATAGGTGTCGCCAGTTGAACTCGAGTAGGCTAGCGAAGTGCTAAGCCTTGAAATTCGGGTGCCTTAGATTTATTGTAAAAACCCGTTGACTTTCAGACGAAAAAACAACAGAATAGGAAACCAAAGAAACGTTATAAAACAGGGCGCATACGATGAATAATACAAAGAATAAAGAGCAGCCGCAGTCCATGCGCAGCACCATAAATCATTTGATTCAGCTGCAGGAACTCATCCTTATACGCGATGAGCAACGATCGATCCGCGGTCCAGGAGCGGACATGTCGGCCATCAACACCAGCATTGATGGGATGACGGATACGCTAGAGCCAGAGGTGAAGATGAACTTCTCACGACTTTATAAGAAAGACCACATCGTGTTGGCTCCGATGAATGACGGCTCATGTTCGATGTGCGGAATGCATGTAGCCATATCGCAAATCCAAGCCGTCAAACTCTGCCGAAATTTAATACCCTGCCCAAGCTGTGCGCGAACCCTCTACGATCCTTCGGGTGCAAAGTGGGTTGCTGAAAGAAAAGCACGATCCAGTTCAGAACGTAAAGTTGGTATTGCGCGGTTCTCTTCTCCTGACCTTATGCTCCCCGATTTGCAGGGCACGACTCCTGTCGACGTCATTGCAGAGCTCACTTCGAACCTGCAAAAGGCTCAATTTGTTGACAACGCAGAAAAGTTAGCCGATGCTGCGATCGCACGAGAGAACATTCTCGGCACTGGGATTGGGCACGGCATGGCATTTCCACACGTTCGCGGCATTGAAGGCGGCGGTCTTTCCCTCGCCTTTGGCGTGAGCAAAAAAGGAGTTGTTTTCGGCGGCATTTCGGAGGTGCCCGCGCATTTTATTTTCTTCTCAACAATACCGACGGCAGTCAGCGCGTTTTATCTACGACTTCTCTCCGGCCTTTCCGAATCGTTCATCAAAGAGGCAAATCGGAAATCTGCACTGGAAGCAAAGACACCAGAGGAACTCTGGAAAGTTCTCACAAAAGCAACTCGCTATACAGTAAAGTGACGAGTAAACAGACTTGACGGACAAACGAGATACGGCGGCTACATGAAGACGGAGCACCTCTGCTCAACACTTCCAGTTATGGCTGTTGCCCTGCTTGCCATCGCTTTAAACGTATCGGGAGCGGATGCTGATCTTCATGCTTCCTTTGACAAATATCAGATGATCCTCGACCGCGCTCCATTCGGTCAGCTTCCGAAAAATCCCTCGGCAGAAGCGCTCGCGACTGCGCTTGCACAGGCCGCCCAAAATCAGCCACCAGAAGAACGGCCTCGCTTATCAGACACCATCAGCCTCAATGCAATGTCTCGCTTTCGAGGCATTCCTGCGGCGGGTTTTTTGGACAAGCAATCTGGGAAATCTTTCTTTCTTACCGAAGGACAAACGCTCGGAGATTTTACGCTCGAAACGGTCTCCTTTGAGACGAGTAGCGTCATGCTCAAAAAGGGGAATCAGACTGACCCTATCTATTTGTCATACGCTTCCGGTCAGGCAACCAATCTAACGCTCAATGCAGACTCGAACTACCTGAGCGTACTCAATGTGCGAACGCCCGATGGCCAGACATCGCGAGATGTCTTGTCGGAAACTGAAATCCCCTTCGATACTGTAGAACATGACCTAGGCGAGGAAAAAGAAGCGCTCGCCGCATTTACACCAAAAGCCATCGCGGCTGCAACCATCATAGACGACAATGGCGAGGCACGCCTTTCATTCCGCGAATTACACCGCCTCCGCGTTCAACAGTCTAAAGAAAAGGCAGAACAGGAACGCCGTGAAATGGAAGCCCGTGCAAAAGTAGAACAGGAACGAGCTACCTTGCAAGCAAAAGAGGAAGCTGATCAGGCTGAAATCGCCGCCAAATTTCAGGTAGCAACAGAAACCCTTCATCGCCGAAAAATTATTCAGGCAATTAAAGCAGGCGAAGTGGTAGAAATTGATTTTGAACTCACCGCCAAAGAGGCAAAAGAACTAGCCGTTGCGGGATTTGAAATTTCTCCAGAGGAAATTAAGTCCGCGGAATCGAAAGATCTTATAACGCAACCCGACAAAGAGTCCGTCCAATAACCATGAACACGCCCTACAAAAAAATTAGCCTTCCAAAACCAGTTTCTTCGCCAATTTCGCTTAGCGAATTTCGTGAAATCGCCTCAGCATCATCAGGAAAATGTATCCTGATCATTCGCCACGCCGAACGTCCCAAAATTCAAGAAAACGATCCAACCTTTGGAGAACATCTCGGCCTAACCGAATCGGGTAGCCTAATGGCGCACCAGTACGGAACGATGCTCGCGGGAATGGAACCCTGGTGTTTCGGTGCATCGCCGATGCGCCGAACACGCGAAACAGCAAAACACATCGCATCCGGGATGGGATTGGAAGACGTCTCAATCTTTGATGCGCCCGAAATTGGCGTCTCAGGGCTTTGGGTCGAAGACCGCGAACTGCTGCATAGTTTCTATGAAAAAGAAGGCAGTGCGGCTTGTACGGATCGATACTTCCGAGATGGATACGCTGAAGGTTACAAAACGATCCAAGAAGGAACAGCACTCACATTCGACTGGCTCATGCAATGCAATTTCGGTGCGCGCAATGCCCTCATTGTCAGTCATGATATCTTTATCGCGGGGTTGCTACAAGGACTCGGCGTACGTCAGTTTAGTTCTCAAGAATGGTTAGGCTACCTGCAATCTGCCGCCTTGGTACAGGATTCGGAAGGCACCTGGAAGGCCTTCTACTGCGTTCCGAATAAAGATAACTTTTCCAACAGCTTCATCCAATAACGGCGTGTCTGTGATCGGCGAATAAGAAGTTTCCAACATTGTTTTACAGGCGCGATTTTGATAGAATAGCCTCTTTAAATGCACGGAGATGAGTGGCTTGAGAATACCGAGAGACATAATCGACGGTCTGACGCTCCATGTCGAGACCGAGATACAAGGTGGGCGCAGACTTACTGCGCTCAACGGGGATGCCGTGTCAGCGTTTTTGGCTATCCGCAACGGGTCAAGGTCGAAATCCGATCCCGTACATTCACAAAAAGCGGATGCTGTGACGCCGCCCGAGGTGTTGAGCGGGGTTGCAACGGAGGTCTGTCCAGTTCCACCGCCTGCCGCTGTCAAAACCCCGAGGCTACCCTCGATTGAAGCGATTGCCGAGGCCGTCGCAACCTGCAAACGGTGCGGACTGTGCGAAGGCCGAACGAACACCGTTCCGGGGCTAGGAAATGCTGTCTCCCCCGAGATCATGTTCATTGGCGAAGGCCCCGGCGAGGAAGAAGACGCCTGTGGTGAACCGTTTGTCGGCCCTGCCGGCCAGCTTTTGACCAAGATGATAGTGGCCATGGGATTTGATCGCGAATCTGTTTTTATTAGCACGGTTGTGAAGTGCAAAGTAGCCAAAAAAAAACCACCCACGACAGCCGAGGTGGAGGCCTGCATGCCGTGGCTACAGAACCAGATCCAACTGATCAAACCGAAATGCATCGTAGCCCTCGGTGCGACAGCGCTGAGCGGTCTGACTGGAAAACCGAGCGTAAACATTACGAAAGATCGTGGAATCTGGCAGCAATACGGTTCCATTCCGCTACTACCGACATTCCATCCGGCCTATCTTCTCCGATTTCCTGCCGCCAAGAAACAGGCGTGGGACGACCTCAAGGCCGTTCTCAAGTTCTTAGGCAAGACGCCCCCTTCTCCACAAAAAAAATAAAGGCAAGCCACGATGAACGAGTCTTCTTACGACAGAAACGAAGCTGATGCCGCACCCCATTCCGCATTTTCATCCCCTCCTCCGCTCCCCAAAAACCCTTTGAAAACTGACAGCTTTAATACCGCCCCCCTCTACGAGACACCTCCTGTCAAGACGCCCACCAACTCGTGGGCTTCGTCTTGCCTCAAAAGTTGCATGATGATGTCTTTTATCTTCGTGGTTGCTAGCATTCTTTTCTTCTCGCTGATTTTCCGTGCAGGATGTTCGGTCATCGATAAAACCAAAAGTGAATTCAAGTCCAGTTCCTTCCAAAAGTTATTGACGGAGAATTTCGAGGGCATGGATGATTCCGCCGAGGGTACAGATGATGGCAAGAAACGTGTGTTGAATCTCTCGATCGCAGGCACAATCACGGACGACACCTCTTCCTCCTCTTGGTATGCGAACGACAACAGTGCTCAAGCCGCGCTCACGCACATCATCAAGGCAAAAGACAACAAGAAGATCAACGGCATCCTGCTTCAAATCAATAGCGGCGGTGGCGGAATCACGGCAAGTGATGTGGTCTGGAACAGCTTAATGGAGTTCAAAAAAGCGGACACCAACCGCGTGATCGTTGTGATGATGGGGTCTATGGCGGCCTCAGGTGCCTATTACATTTCGGCCGCGGCCGACTACATTGTTGCCAATCCAACCACGCTCACGGGTTCAATCGGTGTCATCATGAACAGCTACAACGTACAGGATCTCGCCGCACGAATCGGCCTCAAAAGCGTCACCATTAAGTCAGGCGGAAACAAGGACATTTTAAATCCCTTTACGGAGCTGACGCCCGAGCAGGAACGCATGCTCCAAAACATGGTCGATTCACTGCATACCCGCTTTGTCAACATTGTCGCCGAGGGGCGCGGTTTGGATGTGGCGAAGGTACGCGCCATCGCGGACGGTCGTATTCTCCTGGCCACAGAAGCAGTCGATCTCGGCCTCGTTGATCAAGTCGGGTACCTCGAGGACGCCAAGGCAGCGATGGCGCAGCGCCTCGGATCCGTGCCGAAATACATTGATCCCGCAGCTCAACCTCCATTTTTCAAATTTTTCCGCTCCCCTTCGTTCTGGGGTGAATGCATTTCTCATGTAATCAAAGTCGGCGGCGACGATGTCGCACAAGGCGGCGGGATCACGATCAAATAATCAGTCATGACCAGAAAATTTACAAAAGTTGCCGTCCTCATGGGTGGAAGTTCAAGTGAGCACGAGATCTCGTTACTCACGGGCAATGCTGTCGCAAAAGGGCTTGAAGAAGCGGGATACACAGTAACGCCTGTGATCGTCTCCGAAACCGATACGTTTACGCTTCCCGAGGGAACGGAAGCCGTGTTCGTTGCTTTACATGGCACGTTCGGAGAAGACGGCGGCATTCAGACCGTTCTTGAACAGATGAAGGTACCGTATACGGCCTCGCGACCGGAGTCTTCTAAAATTTCATTCGATAAAGTCCTGGCCCTCGAAGCCTTCGTAGCCGCAGGCGTTCCCATTCCGGATGGCTATATTATTCCGCACGAAGGCGAGGTTGGGCCCCTCGAACTCCCGCTTCCCGTTGTCGTCAAGCCCTCCTGTCAAGGCTCCAGCGTCGGCATCACCATCGTCAATCAAATTTCTGAATTTGAGCCGGCGGTTAACGAAGCCAGAAAACACGATAAAGTGGTGATTGTAGAAGCCTTCATCCCAGGCCGTGAATGGACTGTATCAGTCCTCGGCACCGATGCGTTACCGATCATCGAAATCACACCGAGAATGGACGGTGGTTGGTACAGTTGGAATGCAAAATATAAATCTGGCGGAACGACGGGCTATACTTTCCCCGAAGACGACGAGACCAACGCCGCCGTTGCGGCCGAGGTGCGCTGCATTGCATTGCAAGCATTCAAGGCCGTCGACGCCTGGTCGGTCGGCCGAGTTGATTTCCGAGTCTCTCCAGAAGGTCGCCCTTACGTTCTCGAACTCAATTCCATTCCGGGGTGTACCGAGAATAGCATTCTTCCCAAGGCTGCAGCCAAGGCTGGAATTCCATTCCCAGAACTTTGTGCCAGAATCATGGAGGATGCTAAATGCGGCTAGGGGCAGGTCTTGTTGCGTTAGGATTCGTGATCGCGCTGGCAGCACTTTATTTCGGCTGGCGTGGTCTTGATTTCGTTATGTTCAAAGACAATCCAACCTACACGATTCGTCATGTCGAAATTTCGACGCAGCTTGCCGCATCCAAAAACAAAATCATGGAACTCACCGGCATTTCGGAAGGCGTCAACATCTTCTCGTTTAGTGCCGCGGGCAAACGTGAAGAGCTGCTGAGAAATGTGCCGAATCTCGGTGACGTCAAAATCACCAAAAAACTTCCCAACACCGTCGAGATTGTCGCCATCGACCGACTCCCCGTCGTGCGACTCGACGCCACAAATTTTGCATCTGACCGAAAAGGCACAGTCATGGCCATCGATGCGTCTCAGCGCAAGCGCTGGGCTTCGCTTCCTGTGCTCATGGATGGCAATGAGAAGATCAGCGCCACGCCTGGCGAAACGCTGACGGGAAAAAATTTACTGGCTCTCTCCATTGTCAACATTTACAACGAGATGGACGGCATCTCCTTCCGAATTAACAACATTGATATCAGCGGTCGAATTTATCTTATCCTCCAAACAGCAGACGGCCAGCGCGAAATCCGGCTCGTCTGGGATGAGCTCGAGACGAGCAACGACATTCGCTTGGCATTGAGAATGGCATCAGAGGCGCTTGCACAACCGAAGGCGGCCTCCTTGATACGATTCGACGTCCTCCTTTCAACCTTGTTGGTCTACGGAATATAGGTAACCCCATGAAACCCATCGTCGCCATTGAAATTGGCACCTCACAAACAGTCGCCATGCTGGGAGTTTGCTCTCCAAAAATGGATGGCACCGTCGACATCACAGCCTTCTGCGCCGAAAAAACAGCGGGCATGCGTAAAAGCGAAGTTCAGTCCGCTCAGTCTGTCACGACAACAGCAGAAAGCGTCATCCAGAAGCTTTCAAAAAAAAATCGAATCGACATTAACCGCATCAACCTCGTCTATTCTGGCGGCGACCTCCACGGTATGCCAATCATGGGCAAGACGACCATCAACAATCCCAGCGAAGTCGTGGAGGAAGAGGATATCGATGCAGCCATCGAAAATATGCAGGCAATGTCGCCCATCAGTGGCAGGACAACCGTCGAAGAAATAAAGATTAACTTTGTGCTCGACGGAACCCGCGTTGTCGAAGACCCTTGCAACCTCAGCGCCTCCGAATTGACAGTGAACGGTCTCCGGACGCACGTGGATACCAACAGCTATCGTGCGATCAAGGATGCGATTGAGGAGTTAGGATGCGACGTTGAGAACGTGTTCAGTGCGGCTTCCTGCGCTCCGCTGGGGTGCACCACGTCGGAACAGCGAATCAACGGTGTCCTCGTCATCAACCTTGGCGGTGGCACCACTTCATGGAGTCTTTGTCACGACGACCGCATCACGGCAGTTGGGCATCTTGCCGTTGGGGGAGATCACGTGACAAACGACATTCTTTGTGCCTTTCACACGGGCACCGATGAGTCTGCGGCTGCACTGAAACACGATTATGCACAGGCCACGCTTGACGGTATTAACGCAACCGCACGCATTGACATGCCAAAGAATATCGGCATGTCAAGAAGTGTCAACCTAAAAGCACTCTCCCTTGTCGTGAATGCACGAATGGATGAAACGCTCCGCATTATC
Source organism: uncultured Lentisphaerales bacterium (assembly GCA_964618405.1). Lineage (GTDB taxonomy): Bacteria > Verrucomicrobiota > Kiritimatiellia > RFP12 > UBA3636 > JBBQIY01. The sequence continues at coordinate 23,284 of CAZUAY010000005.1, read as the reverse complement.
TACGCAGACCTCAGCGACCATGGATTGCTCGACAGCCTCGGGGCGGGGATCGTCCTCTGTGGAGGAGGAGCGTTGATGCGAAACATCACCGATCTTGTTTCAACGATTTTTGGCGGTATTCCCTGCTCCATCGGCAGCCTGCCTTTCCTCAATCTTCCCGAAATTGATGAGGATCCCTACAACATTCGGTATGCCCCTATTTACGGTGCTATTTTGCGCGCCGCAAAAATTGAAATTGAAAAAGAAGAGGAAGGCGCTTCAGTCTCTAAAATCTGGAATTGGTTCAGAAGGTCAGGAGGTCGGGCATGAGTGACTCCCAGTTTATTCTCATCGGCATTGGCGGCGCAGGCGGAAAGGTCGTCAACACCCTAGCAGAAACAAGCAAATCGCGCATCAAGGCGGTTGCCATCGACACGGACTTTGACGCGGTCGCAAGGCTGAACTCTTGTCAACAATATCGCATCGGCTCCACGCGTTTCGGTGGCCTAGGCGCGGGCGGAGATCGAAGCGGCGCGGCGATGGCTGCCGATGAAACCCCTGCCCTCTCCGCGATGTTCGATGGCGTCCAAGTCGCCGCCGTTGTCGCTGGCATCAGCAAGGGAACCGGAGCAGGCGTACTACCGAAAATTCTTGCGCGAGCCGCCGAGAGAAATGTCGTCACCCTCGTTTTCATGATCGCTCCTTTCCAATTCGAGGGTGTAGACCTGGGACGCAAGGCCGCTGAAAGCGAGCAGAGCCTTGCTAAGCTCGGAGACCTTAGAATCATCTGCCGAAACGATGATCTCTGCCCCACGGACTCGAATCTCACGTTAGCAGCATCCTTCGCGCAAGCGACGCAAACGCTCGCCGACGGCATTACGTTACTCTGGAAGATGACCACTTGTCCGGGCTACCTCAATCTCGACTTCGCCACCCTCATCGCCATCGTCAAGAGCGGACGAGGCCTGTGCAACCTCGGTGTCGGGGTGGCCAGTGGACCCACGCGCGTGAAGCTCGCATCTGAACAGCTTCTGGGCAACACCGGAATGGGACTGGGCAACAAGTTGACCGGCGCCAAAGCCGCGCTGGTGGGCATCATCGGCGGCGCTGACCTGCGCCTTAAAGAAGTCGCCGACACGATGTCGATGATCGGATCCGCAATGTCCATTGATTCACCGATACGGATGGGAACCGTTGTCGATCACGATTTCGCCGAATCGATCCATCTTGCCGTGCTGCTCTTCCGCGAATGGAATCCGCTCTATGCATCGGATGTCGAGGCGGAGGCGGAGACCGAAACCGCTGCGTCGCCTGCCGAAGCGCGTGGGCGGAAATCTGGACAGCGTTACACGGCCTCCTCGGCCAGCGCGAGAAACCAGAAAACAAAACAGCCGAGAAAAGTCTATAATGACAAGTTCCAGAACTCTGCCGCTACGTGCGTTAACGGAGAGAATCTCGATAAACCGACTTTTTTACGACTCAGGCTTCATCTCGATTTGTCGTGAATAAAGAAAGGACTGTGACATGCAAACGTGGACAATAAAAAAAATTACCGAGAACAAGGGTAAAACACCGCTGGCAACCGTGACCGCTTACGACACGATAACCGGCCGCATCGCGGATTCCACCGGTGTGCCGCTCATTCTCGTTGGCGATTCTCTCGGCACGACCGCGTTGGGGTTCAAGACAACCATTCCCGTCACCCTTGACATGATGCTGCATCATGTCGCCGCCGTACGCCGTGGCGTTCAGAACGCCGTCCTCGTTGCCGACATGCCCTTCTTATCGTATCAAACCTCCATGGAAGACGCCATTCGCAATGCAGGTCGCTTTATGCAGGAAGCAGGAGCCGATGCAGTCAAGCTTGAGGGCGGCGTCATCCGCGCCGACCTTATTCGCACCCTGGTCGACAACGGCATCCCCGTCATGGCGCACGTCGGCGTCCTTCCTCAATCTGTGAAGACAAGCGGATATTCAGCAAAGGGCGGGCACGAATCAGAGCTCGCACTCCTCAAGCAGGATGTCCTCGCCGTTGCGAAGGCAGGGGTCTTTTGTACGGTATTAGAATGCGTCCGAGAAGATGCAGCACGCGAATTGACCTCGGTTTCCTCCGTCCCCACCATTGGCATCGGATCCGGCATTCATTGTGATGGCCAGATCCTTGTCCTCGCCGATTTGCTGGGTCTGACCGATGGGCCTCTGCCAAAATTTGTGAAGCAATACGCGCAAGGTGCCGAAATCGCCAAATCCGCCATCGCAGCCTACATTTCGGACGTGCAAGGCGGTCTCTATCCCGACGCCGAACACACTTACCGCTAAAACTCCCACGCAACTCGCGACTAGCAACTTCTCTTATCGACAAAGTTAGCGAAAAAGTTTTAAGCTCGCAACTCGCAACTAGCAACTAGCCATTTCTCCCATGATTTATGTAGACCTTGATGATGTAGCCTGCGAAACCTGTGATCGACTTGCGGATTTCGCGCGTCTTCATTTCGACCGTGATGTTACGGTCGAAAGTATGTTCGACTACGACCTTCGCAAATCCTTCGACTTCGATGAAGCAACCTATCGACGTTACATGAAGGCCTTCCATGCAACCGAGCTGATCGATATCCCCGAAACGCCCGATGCTTGCGCGGTCATTCAAAGTTGGTATCAAGACGGACTCGATCCTGTCATCGTCACCGGACGCCCAACGTATTCAAATGAGGCGACACGCGAATGGCTTGCCAATCACGGGCTAGGCCATATTCGTGTTTTGCACGTCGATAAATACGCAAAATTGTTCAACGATTCGGAAGACCCACTCATCACGCCGTTTCCTGAACTTTGCAACTTGGATGTGAGGTTCGCCATCGACGACGCCCCCAATGCCATCCGCATGATTACCGAAACCCTCCTTTGCCCCTACGCCATCTTCACTCGACCGTGGAACCGAAACTTCACCCCTCCAGCTTCAGACCTACCCAGCCACCGAGTCAGCCGCTGGTCCGAAATCGACGAAATTGTCCGCGCTGCAATCCAGCCTCTAAGCGCAGAGTTGCCGCAATAATAAGGGCAAATCGGGCGTTAAGAAAATGCCACGCTACGCATTTAGGTTAAAACTGACGTTCTGGCGCATGCATGCGTCGGTAGACGGCTGGACTCGTCCCGAACGTTCTGCGAAACAAGGTGTAAAAACGACTGAGACTCTGAAAATTGAGTTCGTTGGCGATTTCGAGAATATCGATCTTCGTATCCGCAAGCATCCACGCCGCGTGATTAATACGCAGTTCGTTGACAAAATCCGTCGGCGTCTTTCGCAAGTATTTTTGAAAGGCCTTACAGATATGTCCAGGAGTCCTATAGGCCATTTTTTGCATACGATTCACACCCGCCACAAAATTTTCTTTTTTTCGCATCGCCGTGCATAGCAACTCAAACCACTCCGGCACTTGCGATTCACTGAGCAGGTTGACCTCGTCCACAAAGAACTTGGTATAGAGCTCTGCCAGTAACACCTTCAGTTTAATGCTACTCGCCTGCACAGTGTTCGAAGGCGTATTCAGCTTCAACAAACGAGCATAGAGCGAAGTGGAAGCAGATGGATCTAGCTTGAAACAGGCAGGGAGAACTGGCGCGGTCATCTGCTTGAGAAACTCATCGTCACCAAGATACTCGCTCAACGAAAGCGCCAGTTCAAGGGCGAAATCGAGCATCACAATTTCAAACTTCTCGAATTCACCGTCAGGGGCAAACCCGTGCAGGTCATCTGGGCGAAGAAAACAGATATCGCCAGCCGTCAGATGCTGCCGTTCGGCGTTCACCCGATGCGTCATCCCGCCGCTATTCACGAAGAGAATTTCCATGAAGTCATGAGAATGCAACATGGTTCCTGTCTTCGGAATCGTATGGAAGTACAAGTCTCCACCAGCCTGCATGCTTTTAAATTCATTGGCGTTTGTCCACGTTATTTCATGACAGGTTGTCCGTGATCGACTAACCGGATTCAACCAGTTTTCGCTCTTCTGCTTGTTTCGATTCATCTTCAACGTCCTCGATTGGATGTCCTGAAAAGTACAGTACCACGTCAAATCCAAAAGTTAAATGATAATATAGAGCAATAAAATGCCATTGTCTAGGAAGATTTTACGCGCAAAAAATGATAATATGTAAACCAAACTTCAGACAAGAGAGAACAAATCATGAGTTTTAGTAAATCCGCATTCCTCTCTAGAATCCTCACTAGTAGACAAAGAAGAGCAATTCCAATCCTGACGTCTTCGGGAATTGAGCTCATTGGAGCAAAGTTAGACGACGTCTACAAAAGCGGAAAATTGCAGTTTGAATGCATTGAGGCTCTGTCTAAAAAATTCCCTTTGGATGCCAGGGTCACGTTCATGGATCTCTCGGTTGAGGCCGAAGCGTTTGGTTGCGAGATCGCGTTTTCAGACAGGGAGGTACCAACCATTTCGCGTCCTCTTGTTTCCAGCGAAGCGGAAATTAAAAAGCTGGTTGTTCCCGCCATTGGCGAAAAGCGGACATCCCAGACACTTGAGTGCGCGAGACGCTGCGCACAAAAAATCGACAAGCCAGTGTTTGGGGGCATGATCGGCCCGTATTCACTCGCAGGGCGTCTGGCCGACATGACGGAGATGATGATCCTCGCAGCATCAGAGCCCGAAACCGCCCATCACCTGCTTTCAAAGGCGGCCCTCTTCCTCTCGGACTACCTGCAGGCGATGAAGGAAACGGGCATCGCTGGCGTTCTCATCGCAGAACCCGCCGCTGGGCTCCTCTCCCCCGAAATGTGTCAAGAATTTTCCGCAGACTACCTCAAAAAGATAATAGCACAAGTGAAGGACGACTCATTCATGGTGATTTTGCACAACTGCGGGCGGACTGAAAAGCAGATCGAAGCGTTACTCTCGACGTCGCCCGACGCCTTGCATGTCGGTAATGCTGTAGACATTCTTGATATCCTACCACAGGTTCCTTCCCAAATCCCCGTCATGGGCAATCTGGACCCCGTGGGAATAATGAAAGACGCAAATACCGCCACCGTCTACGCGACGACCACTTCCCTGCTGAATCGAACGGCCCGCTTTCCGAACTACGTCTTGTCGACCGGATGCGACATCCCATGCGGAGTCCCGCTGGAAAACATCGATGCCTTCTTCAATGCCTGCACCGACTACAACAGCCAATTTTAATCACACGAAACCAAGGAGATCAACATGACAGACTTCGAAGCACTGAAAACGGCCATTATCAAAGGAAAGCGAAACGACGTCGTGACGATTGTCACGGCGGCACTCTCCGAAAATGAGGATGTAAATAAGATCTTGGATCTCGGGATGATCCCAGCGATGCGTGACATCGGCGACAAGTTCTCGCGCAACGAGGCCTACGTCCCCGAATTACTGATTGCAGCCCGGGCGATGCAGTCTGGACTTGCGCTCATCGAGCCGCTCATCATAGCGAGCGGACGCAAGTCAAAGGGGAAAATTGCCATCTGTACCGTCAAAGGCGATCTGCACGACATTGGCAAAAACCTCGTTGCAATCATGGTCAAAGGTGCCGGATACGACGTCATTGATATGGGCGTCAACTGCGATGTCGCAAAATGCGATGCGGCTGTCGAACAGGGCGCTCAGGTCATCGCCTGCAGCTCACTTCTCACCACCACGATGCCCTACATGAAAGATGTCGTTGAGCACTTCAAAGGTAAGGGAGTCAAAGTCATCATCGGTGGTGCTCCGGTTACTCAGGCGTATTGCGAAGAAATCGGCGCAGATGGCTACAGCGAAGATGCCAATGGCGCGGTGAAGTTGCTGGACACAATATTTGCTTAGACGGAGCTCACTCGATTGAAACGAGTCATCATAAAGAACCATCCGCAAAGTTTAGCGCACGATCTCGCAGGATCGGGCGTGCCGCTGGATTTGCGTTGCGGAGGAAATGGAACCTGCGGTAGATGCCGCGTCACCCTCCTTTCTGGAACCTGGAAAGTTGATGGACTCGAAGTGAAAGCACCGTGCGACGCACTCGCCTGTCGAACCTTCCTCGTCAGCGAACAGGGCGAGGTTGAGATTCCCGAAGCGTCACGTGCGCAAGGATCAGGTAAAATACTGGCAGAATGGGAGGCAGAACAACTTCCTCAAACACGACAGACCGTCATCGCCATCGACATCGGCACAACCACGCTTGTCGCTGTCAAGATCAAGGATGGACACGTCGTTGGCAAGGCCAGTTGCTACAATCCTCAAAGTCAACTCGGGGACAATGTCATCACTCGCATCCAACACGCGTCGCAGGGAGAACTCAACACCCTCAATCAAATGGTTCTAGAGGGCATCCAAGGCCTTCTGGATGAAGTCGGTCTCGACGACGTGGAGCGAATTGCCGTCGCAGGAAACACGGTGATGTGCTGTCTGCTCCACAAGATCAACCCGGAATCGATCGGCCGCATTCCTTTTACACCGCCGATGCGTGTTTTCTCTTCACGAAATGACCTGTTTGACGATCTCCCGGTCTTGACCGTGCCCTGCATTGGCGGCTATGTTGGCGGCGATCTCACATCAGGCATGGCAATTGTGGATCTCCAACCTGGCGAGATGCTCATCGACATCGGTACAAACTGCGAAATTATCTACGCCACCGAAACTGGCGTTTTCTGCACAGCGGCGGCAGCAGGGCCTGCATTTGAAGGGGCCGGCCTTTCCTGTGGATCCCGCGCTTCAGACGGTGCCATCGATCATTATCTCGTCGATGGCAGTTTTTCTACTATCGGACATTTTTCTCCAACGGGAATTTGCGGCTCAGGTTTTGTGGACTTCCTTGCCGTTCAGCATGCTCAAGGACGCATCAACGAAGTCGGTCGATACGAACCGAAATCGAATTTTTTTCGCATCGCCGAAGGCATCATTCTATACGAATACGACATCGAACAACTCCTCAAGGCAAAAGCCGCCGTGTGGGCGGGCATCAAGACACTCGAAAACTATTGCGGAAAACCGGCTCATAAAATCTATCTCGCTGGAGGCTTCGCACAGTATCTTGATCTCAAAAATGCAACTTCCATCAACATGCTTCCGGATCGAGACTATGAGATCGTCGGCAACACCAGCCTCGCTGGTGCCGCTAAGCTCGCCTGCGCTCCGGAGTGCATGGACGATTTGATCAGCCTCATCGATATCCCTCGAGAAGTTTCGCTCAACACCCTCCCCGACTTCGAGGATAACTACATCGACGGATTGTTGCTCCCATGAAATTCAAGGTGATCGCCTGCAAGATGTTTCAACACGAAATCGAAGCTACGGCATCCGCATCGCCGCATCACCTCGATATCGAGTACATTGAACTGGGTGAGCATGCACGCCCAAACGAACTACGTGCCAAGCTCCAAGGCAAGATCGATGCAGCCACCGACGTCGATGCCGTATTGCTCTGCTATGGACTCTGCGGACGTGCCACGGATGGTCTCATTGCACGCGACAAACCAATTATCCTCCCGCGTAGTCACGACTGCGGCGGGATTCTTCTCGGTAGCAGAAAACGTTTCGAAGCCGTGTTCCGTGAAATGCCCAGCACCCCGTTTAGCTCGGTGGGTATTGTAGAAAACGGCGATTACTTCTTCGATGGCGGCAACCTAATTCTAGGCGACGGATGGGATGCACTTGTCGAGCAATACGGCGAGGATAACGCCCAGTACATTTACGACATAATGCACCCAAAAATCGATGGCAAACTCCAACCTATTTATTTTATCGCCACACCCGAAATCGACTCAACAGAGGCAAAGAAAATCTGCTGCGAAAAGGCCGAAGAAGACGGCCGTGAATTCCGAGAACTGACAGGCGATTTGAGGCTAATTCGCATGTTACTCGCAGGAGAACACCCCGACACCGAGTTTCTTGTCGTAAACCCCGGCGAAGCCATCCGGCAAACCGGTGACTGGGATCAAATCATCAAAACAGAACGACATTCTTAAACAAATAACGTATGAACAACGACATCACAATCCTTCGCCTACTTGCACGAGAATACGCAGCAGCAGCCCGCGAACCACGCAACGAGGATCGCCGAAAACTCCATACAGCTGTCAACGACCTGCGCATGATACGCCCCGTTGTCCTCATCGAAGAAATCCCCTGGGCTCAGATGAATTTCGACGGATCGCTCGACTGCCAGTCCACTGATCCCGTGCTGCGTCAAGTCGAATCGACTTTGCGAAGAAACCTCTTCAAATTCCGCAACTTCCCCGGTGACATGATCTTGCGCCCCTACGTAAGCGTTCCGAAAATAACGCACTCGACGGGTTGTGGCATCACGACGCAAGAAGAGGTGCTCAGGTCTGAGGAGAAAACCCACATCGTCTCCCACGCCTACGTCGATCAACTCCGTGACAAAACGGATCTCGATAAACTCTTCCTTCCAACTATTACGTACGATGCGGCACAGACCGATGAGAATTGGAATAAAGTCGGCGATGCCATCGGCGACATTCTTCCCATCAGAAAAACAGGAATCGGTTATCTCTATTTTGCCACCTGGGACGACATTTCACGCTATCATGGCGTTGAAAATATTTTCATGGATCTTATCGACCGACCTGAATTCATGCACGCTGTCGCCAGCAAGATCACCGACATCAAAATGCACGAGCTGGCACAATGGGAAGCGCTGGGACTTCTTGATGCCGATCCCGAAAGCCTGCATTGCACTCCGGCACTCGTCAGCGACCTTCCTGGCGAAACGGGTGACAAGGTTACCCGAAAGAATATCTGGGGCCGCGGCATGGCACAGATCTTCGGGTCTGTCAGCGAAGCGATGCACGAAGAGTTTGACATTGACTACATGATCAAAACGATTGGCTCCTGCGGACTCGCCTACTACGGCTGCTGTGAGCCGCTCCATAACAAAGTTGACATCGTAGCTAAAATCCCTAACCTGCGCAAGATCGGTTGCACCCCATGGGCCGATGTCGATATCGAATCAGAAGCGGTCGGCAAACGTTTCGTATTATCGCTCAAAACTAATCCTGCCGCCGTTGCTGTCTCCACCCTCGATAAAAATGATCTACGCAAAGAAATCAAGCGCATTCTCGATGCCTGTCACCGTAACGGCTGTTCTTGCGACATTACGCTCAAGGACATCAGTACCTGCCACAACCACCCCCAAAACATCTTCGAATGGGAACAAGTTGCCATGGAAATGGTACTCAACTATTGACCCTGCCTTATTTTATCGTTCGTAATTCATCATTCGTAAGGCGAAAACTTTAGCGGTTGGAAGTTGTTCCGCAACGCTTACTCCTCAGTGCCATGGCGAAGCCAAAGCGACAGCACCAACTCGTTATCGAAGTTTCTCCAGCAGCCTATCCAATACCAGCAATTCAGTTCGGGAAGCGATAGTGCCAACTCTTCCCCTTCGAAAAGCTCAGTTAAGGTCTGTACCACGCCACGCGACGCAGAATAAAGCTTCACGGTAATGGCTCCTCCCGCCTCAGGCGCGCGCATGCAAATGATCGGACTTCCAACGCCACCTTCATTGACCGTGGACGTCGAAATTTCGTTGAGTTGAACGGGGGGATCAAGTTGCGTTTGAACCCAGCTTCTGTGAACGCTAGCCAGTTTGTCATCCGCAGGATCGCCGGAGAACACTTCCAATAAGTATCTTCTACTAGGCAAAATTCCGCTGAAAGTCGCCGTGGCTGGAGAATTCGTCGCCTCGAGCACGCAAGTCCACTGATCCGCGATCGAATCATAGACATACGCTGCAACATTGCAACCCGGATAGGACAGAGGAAAAACAATATCGCCGAAATCGGTGGTTTCCCCTAATTGGAGGCTTGCCGCACCGGAATCGCTTGCAGTGTTGCCTGGATAAACCATAGTAGGTCTCTTCGTAAGTCGCGATGACGCTACCGTCGTCACTGATTTCTCAGGAAGGTCTTCGGTAGTTTCCGATCTAGACAGACCAGCCACTCGGTTCCGACTCATCGTTTCGAACGCATAATAGGCAATGCCCTCGTAGGTCCAGTAGGCGGAAAGACCTGAAATGATGTTGTTCTTCTCTGTCTCGTTGATCGTAAAAAAGTGGTGGGCAAATACCGGCGACCAGAAACGATACACGGGTACCGTGCCGACCACCTGCGTCGGGCAGGCATACCAGGAAACACCTTCGTAAATCCAGTAGGCCGAAAGACCCGAAATGATGTTGTTCTTCTCCACCTCGTTCATCGTATAAAAATGCCCAGCAAAGACTGGCGACCAAAATCGATAAACGGGGAGAGTTTCGGCTACCTGTTCAGTAAAGGCATAGTAGGCAATGCCCTCGTAAGTCCAATAGCTTGAAAGTTCCGCGATGATATTATTCTTCTCCGTCTCATTCATCGTGAAGAAATGCCCGCTGAAAACAGGCGACCAAAAACGATAAACGGGAGAAAGTGAAACGGGAGCTTCAGTCCATACGACTTGATCCACCCAACCGGAATCCAAACCACCGGCACGGTTTGAATTTCCCTTCATGTAAGCCCATTTCAAGATGTGAGTGCCAGCAGGAAGCGAATAAACCTTCTGCTGCCAGTCGACTTCTCCGGAAATCTCTCCCACAGGGGAACCTGCATCGATGGTGAAGCGAAGGAAATCGAAGCCCTGCGCTGACGAGACTTTCCACCAAAACGACAGCGTTCCGGGACCCACCATTGTCGTTTGCATCCAGCTCACGCCGGCTTCATTAATTCTGCCACTTTGCACCGCATCGACGCCATCGTGTGTCGTCATTCTCTGTGGGTACCAGTTGGTCGTGGCACCCGTGGTAAAGTTTCCAGCATCCCCGCCCGTAGTCCATACGAGTTCTGGCGCATCAACCGCATCGCCGAGTGTACTCACGTAGACAAAGTTCGCCACCAGCATCTGGTCGCTGACGACTGTGAACGTATAATTGCTGGTCGTGGCTAGAATTATACCGTCCACCGTCCAGTTCGCAAATTCGTAATCTGGGTTCGCCGCTGCCGTCACTGTACAGGTTGTGTTGCTTGGGAACACCCCACCGCCATTTGCTATTCCACCCTCAAGCGGGCTTGATGAAGTTGAGACAGTAAATTCAAACGGAGTCCAAACCACTTCGTCAAGCCAGGCGTTGCCGGGGCTAGCGCTTCCTTGGTTATGAAATTCCCATTTTAAAGCGTGTGTACCGCCCGAGACATAATAAACAAAATTCGTCCATCCATTATCCGTTTCAACCGCCCATTTTGAAACCGCGTTGTCGTAAAATGAAAGGGCGTCGTTGTCTGTTCCGGTGGGTTCTACTTTGCACCAGAACGACAACATTCCTGGTCCCGTTACGTTCGTCTGAACCCAACTCTTCGCTCCCAACACAGCTTGATTCGTGCTCTGCGCAGCATCAACTGCATCATGGGTTATATTGGTCTGGAAGAACCAGGGACTGCCCCCACCTGTCGTCCATGCAAGGCTGGGTGCATCTACCGCCTCGCCAATCCTTCCCAAGTCCGCGAAGTTGGCCACGTATGTTTCGTTGCTCATCACGGTGAACGTGTAGCTAATCGAAGCACTGACAAAAGAGTCATCGACGGTCCAGCTCGTAAAGGTATAGCCGATATTCGTTGTCGCGACAATCGTGCAAGAAGAATTATAGTCTATCAACCCTCCGCCGCTAATCGTTCCCCCAACAGAAGGGTTAGCGCTGGTGCTTATCATGTAGCGCACGGGTGTAAAGTTCGCCACCAGTGTCCGATCCCGCTCCACGGTGAACGTATAGTCGCTCGACGCACTCACTTCAATGCCACCTTCGGTCCAATTTGTGAACGTATAGCCCACGTATGGCGTGGCAATGAGCGCACAGGTAGACTGATAGCCTTTTTCCCCGCCGCCGCTTGTCGTGCCGCCAGTAAACGGATTTGAACTCGTTTCAATGAAGAAATCAACCAGCGTAAAATTTGCTACCAGTGTGCGCGCACTGGACACCGTAAACGTGTAGTTGCTCGAAGCGTTCCACACGTTGGTGCCATTCTCCGTCCAGTTTACGAATGCGTAACCCGGATTGGGCGTAGCAACAACAGTACAAGTGGAATTGTAGGGGAAAGAATTTCCTCCGCTGGTCGTTCCACCTTCCAGTGGATTTGCGGTGGTGCCGATCATGTAGCTCGTAGGCGTAAACTTCGCCTTAAGCGTTCGGTTGCTTAGTACAGTAAACTCGTAGTTCGCCGTTGTGGCCACGATGTTGGTTCCCTCCAGCCAATTCACAAACATGAAGCCCGGATAGGCTGTCGCGGCCACCGTACAGGTCGTATTGCTCTTGTACGCCCCTGAGCCCGTTACCGATCCCCATGAGGCTACATTCGCATTTGCCGAAACCATATAATAAGGAATCGAACTCCAAATAACCTGATCCACCCACCCGCAATCAGGCGGGTCGGAGGTACTTCCATCCTTAGCGTACTCCCACCTAAGCGTATGAACTCCGTTCGATATCGAAACTAATTTCTGGCTCCAAGCGAGATAACCAGAGATGCCAACGACTGAGGAAAACTCACTCCCGTCAACATAAAACCTAAGGTAATCACCCGTATCTTCGGACGACACCTTCCACCAAAACAACAACGTTCCAGGCCCTGTCACCTCCGTCTGCATCCAAGTGGATTGATTATCGTCAATATCACCGCTCTGCGCAGCATCAATTCCATCCTTCGTTGTGGAAGTTTGGTAAAACCAGTTGGCATCCCCACCTGTCGTCCACGTGAAGGCAGTTGTATCCACGGCATCGCCGATTGTAGAAGCATTCGCACCATGCGTTGCGGCCAAGGCAACGAGAGCGAATAGAACCAAGCCCAGAGACTTAAGCCCTGATTTTTTGTCCTCCAAAAATTTAAAAACTTTCATTCGCACAATCCTTTTGTCACCTTGGTAAAATCCATACGTCCGTCACGACGCCCCAAGCAAATTACAAGCACAATTAACTTAAAAGACTACCTATTATCATACTAGAACCGACAGATTTCATCAATTCAATTCGCCACATTCAATTCGCCAAGGGCGTCTTCACCATTCATTTACCGATCGCGGCTACAGGCTCGCCCACTCGCAACTCGTAACGTTCATATTGTTCTGCATGGATTGTTGTGGTATAATCGCCACCTTAAGAACAGGGCAATTCTTTACAGCCATGCTCTCAACGATTCAGAAAACATCACACGGATGGCGGCCGCAGCCTCAGCGTTGTGAACACAATGTTTGCGGAAAGTGGGCAAGCACCACTCATAGGTGATGCAGTCGCCCCAACGGAAATGCGAAAAATGATTAAATTAACTCGATTCTCTTTAGGCGTTGGTGATCGTTTCGGACATCAAGCACGGGCGCAGATCCGCGCAGTCCAGGCCATGAAAAACCAAGGAATAACCGTTGTTCCTGTCTGGAACAAGTCGTTCCGCGAACACTCGCTGATCGGGACCCATCCCGCCGACACGCGGCGCGCCGCAGATGCCGCCGTCGCGGCCGAAAAATGGACTTCTGGCTATTTCCTTGATGCCGACCACATTAATATAAAAAACGTCGAATTATTCCTCCCCACCAGCGATTTCTTTACACTTGACGTCGCCGACTTCATCGGCAAGCCAGCCGAAGTTGCCGACTGTGAAGCCTTTGTTAACCAACATGCTGGGCTCATCGGCAAACTCACGATCGCGGGCATCAGCCAGCCCTTAGAACTGGATCGGGCAACGCTCAAGGCCGTTGCCGAAAAATACCTCGCTGCCATCCGTGCTGCCGGTAATCTGTACCGACACATTGCCGCCGCCAAAAAAGGGACACCTTTCGTAACGGAAGTGTCGATGGACGAAACGGCTACCCCGCAGACCCCTGTCGAACTCCTTGTTATCCTTGCAGGTCTCGCGGACGAAAAAATCCCCCTGCAAACCATTGCTCCCAAGTTTACTGGCTCCTTCCATAAGGGAATTGATTACATCGGTGATCCCAAAGTCTTTGCCCGCGAGTTCGATGAAGACGTCTGTGTCATCCGCTACGCCATCGAGCACTTTAAGCTTCCAGACACCCTCAAACTGAGCGTTCACTCGGGAAGCGACAAATTCTCGCTCTATCCTCATATCGCTGCCTCACTCAAGCGCCACCAAGCGGGGGTTCATCTCAAGACCGCTGGCACCACGTGGCTCGAAGAAGTCATTGGACTCGCCGCCGCAGATGGTGAAGGTTTGGCCCTCGCAAAGCAGATTTATCGTATGGCGATTCCCCGCTTCGATAAGCTCTGCGCTCCCTACGCCACTGTCGTCTCGATCGATAAGGCGGAGCTCCCTAGCTCAGATGAAGTTGATAAGTGGACGAGCGCACAATTTGTCGGTGCGCTTGAGCATAATCAAGCGAATCCGCTGTTTAACGATAACTTCCGCCAGCTAGTCCACGTCGCTTTCCCAATCGCTGCCGAAATGGGCGCTACTTACACCGACGCACTCGACGCTCATGCCGACATCATTGGAAAGCACGTCACGAACAACCTGTTCGAACGGCATCTGAAGCCGTTGCTTACTCATGTTTAATCGCTCGGTAAATGTGTAGATTTTGCTAAGGTGGTGGGACCCATTCTTGTCGGTAATTTCGAGTTCCTTAAAAGTGGCTTGAACGAACGGAGCACGGACATTCCTGTCCGTGAATGAAACGGGTTGGAAAACCCGTTCTCCGTTTGCTTCGTTCTCCTCTTTGCAATCGGTCAGTCGCTTGTCATGAATAGCTATTAACAAAATGGAAAAGCAATCACATCTGGGAAGGATCTTGCCACTAGCGACTAGAGACTAGCGACTAGCGACTGTAATCGGGCAGTCAGCGGGGGGCACCCCAGTGACTGACCGATTACTCCCCCTTTCTACTATTCTCTTGTGGAAAACGCCTGTTTTTGTTTTAATTCATAACGAGGTAATTCCCGACTACAATCGGAGGTTGACCGGAAGCAAAATGTTCGAAAAGGATTGAACCACGAATTTATGTCAGACAATAGTTTGAAGTCGACACAATCAGGACCAGCACCAAAAGTTATGGTGTTGATTCCTTGTTATCAGGAAGAGAATCACATCGGCTCCGTTGTCAAGAGTGCCATTGCGCTGGGGTACGACATACTCGTGGTTGATGATGGCTCAAAAGATGAGACTTCAGCAATCGCTCGCGCAGCAGGTGCTCGCGTCCTCCGCCACGATGTAAACCGCGGCAAGGGATACTCGGTGGACGTGGGGCTTCAACATGCGCTCGACCTTGGCTATGATGCCGTGGTGATGATCGACGGTGACGGCCAGCATCTACCCACCGAAATATCACGATTTATTGATGCATTCGCGCTGACACAAGCCGACCTGATCATCGGAACTCGCATGTCGAATACAAAAGATATGCCTTTTATTCGACGACAGACAAACCGCTTCATGAGTTGGCTGCTCAGTCGCCAAATCGGCCACCGAGTTTCGGACACCCAATGCGGATTCCGCTTGATCTCGAAAAAGGCCATCCCCGTTGCGCTCCACTGCACATCAGGAGGATTTTCCGCCGAGTCAGAAATCCTCCTCCAACTTGGGATCACTGGGTACAGCATCACGGAGATTCCGGTTTCAACGATCTACGGCGATGAAAAGAGCCATATCCGCCCCGTACGCGATACCTTAAAATTTGTAAAAATGCTCAGGCACTTTCGGCAACAGCGCCTGAAGCTGAAACGTAAAAATAAATTTTTGTCCACCCTGCCCTCAACGGACATCTAACACTCCCCACATGTCATTCCTTCTCCGCAAACAACCAGAACCCAAACTTGCAAGCAAAGATATTGATCCCGACGCCGTGTCGGTACTACGCCGTCTCAATAAGTCAGGCTACGTCGCCTACCTTGTCGGCGGCAGCGTCCGAGATCTTCTGTTGGGTAAGAAACCCAAAGATTTCGACATTGCCACCAGTGCCAGCCCTCGGCAGATTAAGGCAGTCTTTCGAAACTCATTTCTCATCGGCCGGCGTTTTCGTCTTGCCCTGATCCGTTTCGGAGACAAGCAGATTGAAACGGCCACCTTCCGTCGCTGTCCCGAATCAGAAGACATGGAAGCCGCCGATACCGCCGCTCTTGGCGGACTTTACCAAGAGGCAGACAATCTTTTTGGGACACCCGAAGAAGATGCCCAAAGACGTGACTTCACCGTCAATGCGCTGTTCTACGATGTTACCTCTTCGAAAATTATCGACTACACAGGTGGTCTTCGCGACATCACTAAAAAAACGCTCCGTTGCATCGGAGATCCCAACATCCGCTTTCGCGAAGATCCCGTCAGAATGTTGCGTGCAGTTCGCCTGTCGGCTCGTTTAGATTTCACCATACACTCCGATAGCACCAAAGCCATTGCAAAGCATGCAGATGAAATTGTACAAGCGTCTAAACCTCGCCTTTTCGAAGAGCTCATCCGGCTTTTTACCTACAACAAATCAGAAGAGGCGTTTCGCCGGCTCTGGAATACGAAATTGATGCATGCACTCCTGCCTCAGCTCGATCAATACGTCGATCAATCGGGGAAAAAGAAATCAGATCTGTGGGATTTTTTGGCTGCTCTGGATGCAACCACGCCGCACGTAGATGGGGCAATCAAAGGTTCTCCCTACGCCATTCTCGAATCGCCTCTGCGACTCGCCGTCCTGCTCGCACCGCTTTATCTTAAACGCTGCCTAGACGAATCAGCCACTGGACGCGTCGACGCGTTAAGCATCGCCGAAAAGCTCGTCAATGAAATTTTGGTTCTCCCCTTCTCTACCCCTTCATGGCGAATTCCACGCTTTATGTGTCAAGATACCATCAGCATTCTTGAATCGCTCTCCTACTATAAAAGCCACACGATCAAACGAAATCGCTTCTTCCGACAAGGCTGGTTTCACACGGCCATGGTTTTCTGGAGGATCTGTGCAGAAGCACGCGATGACAGAACAGCCGTAAGTGTGATAGAATCATGGGAAAAGGCATTCGATGACTTTGTTGTCGAATACCGCCCCCGGAGGCACAGTTCAGACTCTGCCACACCATCGCCCGAAACATTCGAGTCCGAGGACGAACAACGCGACAGCTTGTTCCCTCCTAAGAAGCACAGTCACCGCCGGAATCGCAATCGCCGCAACAAGAACGACGCGAGTGCACCGACGGAAAAGACTGAACTCAGCAACGAAACAAAACAGCAAGCCGAGATATGAAGATACTAATCATTGGAAATGGCGGACGAGAGCACGCAATCGCATGGAAAGTTCATAAGGATAATCCTCACGCAGAAATTTTCTCTGCGCCGGGTAATGCGGGTACCGCTTTATTGGGCAAGAACATCGCCATCAACGCAGAAGATAGTGCAGGCATGGTCTCGTGGGCATCTCAAAACAAGCCCGATCTCGTCATCGTCGGGCCAGAAATGCCGCTCTGTCTTGGTCTCGTCGATGAGCTCACTGCTATCGGCATTCGTGCGTTCGGTCCTTCCAAAGCCGCAGCCCAGATGGAAGGCAGCAAGAAGTTCGCCAAGGAAATCATGAACGCCGCTCAAGTGCCGACCGCACGCTGCTCGATAGTCCACACCGTGGCAGAAGCGAGACAGGCCATTGCCACATTCGGAATTCCTGTTGTGCTCAAGGCCAATGGCCTTGCCGCTGGCAAAGGGGTTTTAGTCTGCATGAACGAACAAGAAGTCGAATCGGCGATCAAGACGATCCTCGTCGATCGTGTATTCGGCGACGCAGGAACGGAAATGCTTGTTGAAGAATTCCTTGTCGGAGAAGAAGCCTCCATCCTCGCATTCGTCGATGGGGATACGATTGTTCCGCTTGCCTCAGCGCAGGATCATAAAAGGTTGCTCAACGATGACCAAGGCCCAAACACGGGTGGTATGGGGTCGTATTCGCCGGCACCTTGCATCACACAGGACATGCTGGCCGTCGTCAAGGCTCAAGTGTTCAAACCTGTCATTGCCGAACTCAAAGCACGGGGCATCGTCTACAAAGGCATTCTCTACGCTGGACTCATGTTGACAAAAAACGGACCGCGCGTTCTCGAATTTAACTGTCGCTTTGGCGATCCCGAAACGCAATCCATTCTTCCGCGTTTGGAGTCGTCGCTAATCGAAGCGATGGAAGCTTGTATCAATGGAACGCTAGCCTCCTGCGAGATTCGCTGGAGCAGCGATGCCTGCGTCTGCGTCGTTATGGCAGCCGGTGGCTATCCTGGCAAATACGAAAAAGGAACCCCCATCGAAGGACTTGATGACGCTGCTAAAATTGAAAACGTCCAAGTTTTTCATGGTGGAACGAAATTGACGAACGACAAAGTTGTAACCGCAGGTGGTCGTGTGTTAGGCGTGACCGCCACCGGTGAATCGCTCGACGAGACGGTCGCACGTGCCTATCAGGCTATCCTCAAAATCAAATTCAACGGTGCTGGCTATCGCACCGACATCGCCTATCGAGCACTCAAAAAAGAAGGGTAAATCAACATGTCAAAACCTCTTGTCGGCATTGTCATGGGCAGTGACTCAGACTGGCCTCTCATTAGCAAAGCACACGAAATCTTGAACGAGCTGGGCATTGAACACGAAGTGCGCGTGATCTCCGCACATCGTTCACCAGACCTCGCTTTTGACTACGCCTCAACCGCTCGCGACCGCGGACTTCGCGTACTCATTGCTGCCGCTGGCGGCGCAGCCCATCTCGGCGGTGTGCTTGCCGCACACACCATTCTTCCGGTAATCGGAATTCCCGTTCAGGGCGGTGCCATCAACGGCATCGACGCACTCCTCGCTACGGTGCAAATGCCGGCTGGCATCCCTGTCGCTACCGTTGCACTCGGCTCCGCTGGCGGAACAAACGCCGGTGTCCTCGCTGCCCAGATCATTGGCACGTCCGACGAAAAAGTCGCCGCTTCACTTGTTGTCTACAAACAAGCCTTGCGGAACAAAGTCATCCAAGCCAACGAACGCATCCAAACTCAGCTCGGCTAGTACCGGACTGCGAATGAAAAAATTTAAAGCTCCGTTAAAACCAGAAGAAATCGTAGCCATTTCAATCTGCCTTCAAGAAGGTGGCATTATTCTCCTGCCGACGGATACCGTCTATGGTATTGCGGCGCATATCAATCGCCCTGATGCCTTGCATCGAATTGTTTCGATGAAGGGACGTGATCCCACCAAGCCAACCCAACTGCTCGCTGGAAGCGTTGATGCGATAGCCGAGTCCGGAATGATTTTTCCGGCTCGTGCCAGAAAGGCCGCAACGCAGTTCTGGCCCGGTGCATTAACCCTTGTGCTAGACCGTTCTGATGGTGGAACTGAAGGGGTTCGTGTTCCCGATGACGAAACCGCCTGCGCCATCTGTCTAGCGGCTGGCGGCATGATCCGGTGTACCAGTGCCAACACCAGCGGCGAACCTCCAGCGCTTGATGCCGATAGGGCCGTTGCCGCCATCCCCGATGCCGACATCCTCGTCGATGGTGGCAGAGTCAAAGGCGGCATCGCCAGCACCGTCGTTCGCATTACCGATACAAGCATCCAGTATTATCGCATCGGAGATATCTCCGAAGCAGACATTGTCGCATGTGTTGGAAGCTAAAAAACGTTGTCGCGAGCTTTGTCATAATCCTTCCGGCCCCTCACCCCATCCCCTTTTGGAGAAACCCATGTTTTCCGGTAAAATTCTTTCTGCTTCAGAAATGCGCGACGAGCAAGCAAAGCTTCGCTTGCAAGGCAAAAAACTCGTCTTTACGAATGGCTGTTTTGACATTCTGCATGCAGGCCACATCACCTACCTCAAGTTTGCGCGTGGACAAGGTGATTCCCTTTGCCTCGGCCTAAACTCTGATGCATCCGTCAGACGCAACAAAGGCTCGCTACGACCGATCATCTGCGAAACGGATCGCGCACTCCTCATGGCCTCGCTTCGCTTTGTCGATTACGTCGTGATTTTCGATGAAGAAGAACCTAAAGAACTCATTGCACAAATTCTTCCAGACGTCCTTGTTAAAGGCAAAGATTGGTCGCATTACGTCAGTGGCCGCGACATTGTCGAAGCCAACGGCGGAAAAGTCGTTCTCGCCGACATGGTCGAAGGTCTCTCCACCTCCAACATCATCGCGAAAATTGTTAAGGCGTATGGAACGGAAGCGTAGCAACAGTCAGCGCAACGTCTATGCGTAGTCCTGTAGTCGCGATCCGTGATCGTGGACGATGCCGGCCTTAGCAAAATCGGGGCGGTGCAAGAGCAACACCTTCTGTCAAAGACTGAGGCCTTTGATGAATTTGCGCAACACCTGTTCAGGGCATTTGGCGTACTTGGGATGTTCAGCATGACGCGCAAAGGAGCCGAGTTCAGCACTTGAGATATCGAATTCTGTTTTTTTGAATACGGCGAGCATGTCGTCGGACTTGAAGTTATAAGCAATTCGAAGTTTTTTCAAGATGTCATTATTAGACAAGTATCGAAGGGGTACTGGAATATTACCTGATGGATTCGGACCGCGTTTTTCAATGATCAACCCATCGAGAAAGCTACACAGGTCGGAGTCTGAAAGGCCGACATAATGTGGGCTATCTTCGGGCTCAAGCCAAGCCATGACCTCCTCTACCGAAGTCCTCCGGCCGGATTTTGAGGTGATCTGTGCAATCGCCAAATCATCTTTATTTAGCGCATAACGTAATCGTCGTAAGGTATCGTTATTGGTCATCTGTTTTTTCTTTCATTCCTTTACCGCTGCAAGCACATCCGCCGAGCGCGAACAACCGATGCGGGTGGCACCTGAGGCATGAGCGGCTAGAAGCTGTTCCAGCGTACGAATGCCGCCTGCGGCTTTGATCTGAATGCCTTCACCAATCGATGCTTTCATCAGCGCAAGATCCTCAAGCGTGGCTCCGCCAGTTCCGAAACCTGTAGAGGTCTTGACCCAGTCACACCGTAAATCGGAACAGATGCGGCAAAGTTTTTTCTTCTCGTCGTCATCAAGGTAGCAATTTTCGAAAATGACCTTCACCTTGCATCCGGCTTCGTGAACGGCTTGGGTCACGGCTGCAATGTCAGCTTTGACGTAGTCCCAGTCGTGATCTTTGACCTTCGAGATATTAACGACCATGTCAAGTTCTTCAGCGCCGTCAGCGATCGCCAGCTTTGCTTCCGCAACTTTCGCGGCGGTTGAATTCATGCCATGCGGAAATCCGATCACGGTACACGTTTTGACGCCACTCCCCTTCAAGAGTTGGGCACATTCTTTCACAAAAAATGGGCAAATACAGACGCTTGCACAGTGGTTGGCAATAGCAAAGGTGCAAGCGTCCTTGAACGTCTCATGCGCGCTTGTGGGAGCCAGCACCGTATGATCGATCATGGCTGCAACTTCAGCTCGAGTCAGGTTAGTTTTCATTTAAAAGTTTTCGCCGTTATGAACAGTCACAGTTTAATCGAGCGTATGCACGAGAAGACCGCTGCGGAGCTTGGGCTCAAACCAGGTACTTTTGGGTGGCATGGTCTGACCGGCATCAGCGATCGCCATCATCTGATCAATTGTCGTGGGGAACATGGCGAAGGCAACAGCGGCCTTGCCGCTTTCCACGTTTTTAATGAGTTCATCATTCCCACGAATACCGCCTACGAAGAAAATCCGTGAATCCGTTCGCGGATCGCCAACCCCGAGAATTCGCGCGAGCAAATCTTCTTGAAGGCGGCTGACATCCAATTGCGAGACAGGATCGGCTGCGACAGAATCGGGCAACGTCCACGAAAGCTTGCGCCATTTTCCGCCGAAGTACATCGCGCAGGAGCAGGTGCTATCAAGCGCAGGTGAGGCAACCTCTTCAACCTTGAACCGTGCTTCTACCGCTTTCAAAAACTCTGCTTTGGAGAGTCCGTTTAGATCCTTCACGCAGCGGTTGTAAGGAAGAATTTTAAGCTGCGAAGCTGGAAAAAGACAAACCATAAACCGATTGTACTCGGCGGAACGGTCGTAGGAATCGCCCGCGGCCTTGCGACGTTCTGTGCCAGCGCGGAACGATGCGGCGGAACGGTGATGTCCATCAGCAATATATGCCTTTGGCACGGTGCAGAAAGCCTGAGCGAGCGCAGAATCCTTCTCGACCCTCCAAACCGTATGCTGAATTCCATCTTCTGTCGTAAAATTGTAAAGCGGCGCAGCCGTGCATTCCGAGGTCACGAGCCAGTCGATTGTGGCCACATCACGGTAGGTCAGAAAAACTTGCCCGGTGTTGGCATTGGTTTCAAGAATATGACGCGTCCTGTCGTCTTCTTTGTCCTTGCGCGTCTTTTCGTGCTTGAGGATAATGTTGTTGGCATAATCGTCAATTTCACAGCATGCGACAACAGCAGATTGGATATGCATCCCCATCGTCTGACGATAGATATAGAGCGAAGACGCCGTCTCTCGGATCAAGCTACCTTCGGAGACTAGCGTATCAAGGTTCTCCCGTGCCTTGGCGTAAACAGCATCGGCATGTGGATCCATATCGGCTTGAAAATCAATTTCTGATCGAACCACGCGAAGGAAAGATTTTGGTTTCCCAGTAGCCATGGCAACTGCTTCGGCGGTGTCCATCACATCGTACGGAAGCGAAGCAATCTGGTGAGCAAGATCAGCCTTAGGCCGAAGTGCAGGAAAAGGTGAAATAATCATTTAAAATACTCCTTACTAACTTGTGGCCATTGTAGCATTCACGGGATTTATCATCAAGGATTTTAGTCGCTAGCTAGTCGCTAGTTTTACTGGCTTAGTTTCACACTGAAACACAACACAAATAGTGGTATGACTCGATCAGGGAACATTCAAGAGTTCGCTGAGTGGAAAAAACACTAGCGACTAGCGACTTGTAGCACCCATCGCCTTGGTCACAAATCGTCGAAAGATTGAAGTTTCATCTTTCATGTATTTAGAGCCACGCGTTATTTTGCAAAGACTGAGGCCCAACTCCTTGGAAATCGTTCGTTGTGGAACTCCGTCGGCGAGCATTTTCATGAGGTGCCATCGAAGTGCAATGTCTCGGCACTCGGAATCCGTACAAATTTCGCTTAAAAAACGACGAATTTCGTCGGGTGATTCCATTTCTGAGAGCGCCACGGCGACTTCTTTTAGACTCTCTTCAACTTGTGCATTCTTTTTACTCTTCATTTTGCCTCCAAATTCAGACGACTTCCATCATCTTCAAGGAGAAGCGGCGAATTGTCAAGCCAATCTACCGAAAGGGGGCCATATCGTGCGCATCCCCGTTCCGTTGACTCGCATAGGCGATGGGTTTGCAAGCCGAAGACAT
>CAZUAY010000004.1:0-31900 GCA_964618405.1 uncultured Lentisphaerales bacterium | reverse complement strand
CTTATTGCGACAACTGGGTTGATAGCACAGCAGAGCAGATCTCAGGCGTCACCCCTGCAAAATATTTTCACCCCTCCCCCCAATGGCTGACCGATTACCCCAGAATTCCTCCCTTCCTCCATGGGCGCACTCCATAGCGCGGAGTTTATGTGGTCGAGTGCCCTTCCTTTTTTTAAACATTATTTTCCATAAGCCGAAATGTTGTTCGTACGCAATCAGACGCCAAGCGAAAATAGCCATTCTCCAGTGGACTAACGCACCCATCTTTCGTTTGAACATCAAGAAAAGACGGAAACCGGAGCGTTCGCTTGCAGGTTTGCGCATGATCGAAAGTCAGGGTCAGCCGAAGCACACCCTTCTCCGCTGGTTGGACGGCGAGCGAGAGCGTATTGCCATCGGCGAGGTGGAGACGATCCAGTTTTGTCGTTCGATTCTCCTGTAGATAGGCCCATGGCATGCCTCCTAATACCACCGTCACTTGTCCGCGGACGGGATCTGGATATTCGAACCAAAGCGATTTGATCACCATATCCAACATACGGCCAGAACCGCTTCCATTGGGTTGCCAACAGGTGAATGCTCGATTGCGTTTTGAAAAACGTTCCTGAACTTGGAACGTGTCCTGAGTCATGCCGTATTGACGATTTGTCTGCCACGCCATGAACGCTTTCTTCCATTCGCCCGCGCGAAGCCAGGCGTCCTGCCACAAATGTTCCGATGCGCCGATGTACTCGACTTCACGATCCATGGGTCCGGTGAAATAATGATCGGCCAAGTTGTTCTCGTAATAGTCAACGAAGTGCTTCCATCGAGGCTCCGACACATCGACAATACCCGTGTATACGTAACTGACCGCGCCCGTTATGTTCTCGAACTTGCGTTGAATCTGTTTTTCTTTTCCTGTTAGAATTTTGCGATCCATGAATCCATCTTCGCGCACGATTGAATCAATGGCTCGGCTCAAATCCGCCTGATAGAGATTTAATTCGGCCCGGTAGTCGGGAGTCCGAGGGTCGTTGATCGCCTCCAGAACATCAACGAGCTTGCCTAGGCCTAGAAAAGAGTAGGCGTCTGACATGGAAAGGATGTGCCCGATGTCGCCATCCGTAGCGCAGCCGAAAGGCATGATGCCGTACGTGGCCGGTCTAGATCCGTCGGGGTTCATGCGCCTCGAGGCGCGAATCTCGCGGATAATCCAGTCGGCGGCTCGCATCATCTTGGGGAGAAATTGTTCAAGGAAAGCAGGGTCTCGGCTGTAGAGGTAATGATCCG
The DNA here is from genome assembly GCA_964618405.1 of uncultured Lentisphaerales bacterium. GTDB lineage: Bacteria > Verrucomicrobiota > Kiritimatiellia > RFP12 > UBA3636 > JBBQIY01. The sequence goes on along the minus strand of CAZUAY010000004.1, from coordinate 30,628 downwards.
CAGCAAGACTCAAGGCTGACCCTGTAGAATTCAGCCAGCGCGGCCCGGTGGTGCCTACCGCACCCTCCAACGACGTCAGTTCTCCCTCTGGGGGGAAACCGCTGTCCTGCAGACTAAAAATCATTTCCAAAGCGTTTCTGACCAAATCAAAATGCCCCAGTTTGAGCATGGGGCTCAGCATGGCCAACGCCTCCCATATCCAAATATAAAAGCGTTCGGAGGATCCTCCCTGAGTCGGCATCAGACCATTGCCTTGTTTAAAATCTATCGTTAATTGGTGGATGCCGATCTGCAACGCCGAGAACATATCGTCCAGACGATCCACCGGACAGGTCAACTTGCTCATGTCTGGCCCCTGCATCGCCTTAAACTGGTGCAGCGCGGTTATCCTTGCCGTATCGGCATCCGTGCCGACGATCTGCCGAAGAAGATCCTCGTCGCAACGCTCGAAATCGACCGCGAGCGCGACGGTAAAAGCTTGCCGTTCGCCGGGGTTCAACTGCACCTGAAACCGCATGAGGTCATCCACGTTTCGGAGCCGGAAAGGTGGGTGAACAAAATAGGGTTGCTCCCACAAGAATCGTTTATTGCAGTCCTCGTCTTTGAACGACTCGCGGTCTCGCCATTGACACGTGAAAGCGCCAGGTCGAACCCTTCCCGCAGGCCGTCCGTCGATGTCAATAATGCCCTCGCGTAGCGCAATCCGGTCGCACGGAAGCCAGTTTCTGGCATCCCAATTAAAGGGGATGTAATGATAGTCGAAAACAGTCTCTTCCTTCTGGATGTTCACCTTGGCCCAGACCACTGCGTCCCGCGGTTGGGGGTCGTCGTTTTGAACAGAGACTTCACACCATAAGATCGTGCGGCCATCCTCCGATTGCGTGCAGTAGTACTGAATTTCGTACAAAAGATCCCAAGCGTAATACGACCCCGTCACGACGGGATAGCGCCCTTCGGCAAGCGAGAGTTCACTAAGATTAAAATCGGGGACGAATGGGGGATCATCGAAAGCGAACTGAACCAAGAGGGACTCCAAACCTCGTATCAATTCGGCAGATTTTACATCACGCGTGGACAGGTTGGGCGGTACGCGCCGCCGACATACGTTCAACGCCGCGTCGACATGAACAAAATCTGGAGCGTGTGCTGGATGAATCGGGAGGTGAACCGTCGCGGGCGGATTCCAGCGGTAGGTGTTTCTTCTGAGCAGTTCCGTCCAGGATTTATCGTTGAGGTTTTTATACGTCTCGGTGTCGCGGTCGGTCATGAGTAAATCTCTTCGTTTATTTGTCTGTTTCCTTTGTTACGATTTTTCCGGAAGAGCCCCAAACAGATGCACGATTGCCTCTGTCCGCTCCTCGCAGAAGAGCAGGTTTGCGTTGCATCCGATCCGGCCGTAGACTCTCACAGGCCAAGTCCAGTTGCCGTGGCCCTGGTTCACTAAGGCCACCTTGCGCGGCGCAAGAAGACCGACCAGCTCAGGAATATCGCACACGCTCAGGATGCCGGGGACTGGCGCACCGTCCGCATGCGTCCAAGGCAAATTCTCCAGAATGACCCCAGCCACCTCCTCGTGCGCCACGGCGTAATGCAAAACGGCAACCGCGCCCTCTCCGCGACCGTGGAGGAAAATTTCGACGTCTCGGTACTCTTCCCGACTGCGTAGATAATCAAGTGCCGCCCCGATGTCGTGCACGGTCAGGGTAACCGGCGTCTGCCCCGTCAGGGCCATGCCTTGCATCAGTCGGCCACGCATGCTGCCTAGGGTGCTTCCGAGTGGACTACGAGGAGCTTCGCGCGGTGGGAGATTCCCACCTGCAATGCGCGGCTCCAGTGCGGCAAGCGTCACACCGTAGCGCACCACTCCCCCAAGACGCGACCGGGCATCTTGCGTGTATTCCCCGCAATCCGCAGGACTGAGTATCATTCGCTTGAAAGGTCGATCCGCTTCGAAAGTTTCAATCCAAGTCTCCAGATTCTCCAGGCGCCCCTGATGCAGGGCGCTGAACTTTCCTCCTGGCTTCCATTCGCCGGTCAAAACAAATTCCGGCGCCTGCTCGACTGCCAGCGCACGGGGACGCGGTAGGTCGGCCAGTACCCGAGCACGCAAGGCGGACAACGCCTCGGCATCCTCCGGAAGTGTTAGCTTTCCGCGAGGGCACTGCAGGGTTGGCAGGAACTCCAGGTAATTTGGCTGCGGGGGAGAACCGTTGAAAACCACGGTCTCACGTTCCGTCAGCTCCGGGGCAAGGTTCCGCTCCACGAGGGGTCGTGAATCACCAGCCACGTGCAGATCGAACCATTCCTGCGTGGCGCGGTAAAAGACGGGGCTGTTCTCATGGCCACAGGTGTCGGCCAGTAATCGACACTTATCGCCTACTCCGTACAGGTCGAACACCTTTCGCGCTCGGTCGACAAGGCCTCGCGTCTCCTCTGGATGAAACAGAGCATCATAATCTCCGAAACAGAAGAGAGCAGCCCGCGGTGCGATGAGCGCGGCGTATTCGCTGAGGTCGCGCCCATAAAGGTTGAGTGGGTAAATGCAGTCGCAGTGCCTAAACATCCGTCGCCGTGCAACGGCATCGTAGGGTGTGCTGATTCCGCAAAGCGAGGCGACTGCCCGGATCCTGTCGTCGATCATCGCCACATAGAAACTCAAGGCACCGCCCCCGGAGATTCCCGTCACGCCAAGTCGGCCCGCATCGACCGCTGGATCGGCAGCCAGCACATCCAATGCCCGTAGGGAGTTCAACGTTTCCCCACCAGCCGCCGTATAGCCTAACGAGATCCACAGATCTTCCCGGCAGATGTTATAGCCGTGATGCTCGCCTGGATTGTCACTCTGCTCGATGGTATCGAGCAGGAGGCAGACATAGCCGCGCCGTGCCCACATCTGTGCGTTGTACTGGTAATTCTGGACACCCATCGTAGCGTGTCCGCTAACATACAAAACACCGGGCGAGGGCTTCGGCGGCAAAGGGTCGGGATAGTAGACGTTGGCTGAGGCCCAGCAATTCGGCAGAATTTCGAAGCCAATCCGGTGCATCGTGTATCCGTCACCCTTAATTTCGCCCCATACCACCGGACGCGGAGCCTCCGCTGGCAACACGTTCTGCAGGGAAAGGTCGGCCAGCAATTCGCGACGGCGCTCTACGCGCACGGCCTCCCAGTCTGCTAACGTCTCCACACTTTCGAAGGCCTTCGTCTTCATTCGGTCGGTGCGACCGGCCAGATACTGCATCATGGATGTACTCATACTTGTTATTCCACAATCAGTCTCGCGAATTTGGCGGGAACGGCGAAGCGCCGAATCCCCTTTGTGGGTGAAAAGCTTGATAATTCGCTTTCCTTGTCGCGTGGACGGTTACGACCGACATTGAAGTACCAAGGAGCCATTGCGGTCGGTTTAGCACCGTTAACCTGTTTCAACGGATCGAGTCCGCCTTCTGCTTCATCAGCACTCGGGATTCGAATCTCTAAATTCCAAAAGTCCGGCCCTTTGAATGTAGCAATTTCGGCATCAGAGGACCACAGCGAGTTGATGCCGCTCTTGCGATCAAGATCCATCACCACACCACGCGAATTGACGACAATCTGGTAGAAGGCATGGAACGGAGTTTCGATGAATAATTCGATCGCATCCTCGTTGAAGAGTGCGGGGTCACCGTTCTTCGTTGCGTTGGCAATGAGGCCCTGCATCTCCGATTCGTCGCATCGAATCCCGAAAACTAAGGATCGATCTGCTGCGTTCCATGCGACACGGAACGACGTTTTCGTTTTGACGGGTTCGCCCGTTGCAACATCGTTCAACTCATACGAGGGCAAACCAGCCCAGAAACCCTCCTCCAGACGCCCGTCGATCGTCAGATCCGTGCCGGCGCGTTCACTGGTTCGAATGATAAGGGGATCCTGGCGATACGTGAGCAGTTCTTCTTTGCGTGCCAGTAGGGTGTCGTTAATGATTGTGAGTAGCGCGATGCGTTGGCCGTACACTGACTCAGCATCCACCGCCGCTTTCGCCGTAGCGAATAGTTCGAGTGCACGATTGACCGACGCGACGTTCAAGCGCATCGACGGCCAGTTGCTCTCTGAATACTCGATGAACGCTTTCATCGGAGCCGCAGCCGGACCGTAGAACAGCGTGTAGAACTCCTCAAGCATTGCATCGATGTCTTGATCGGCATCCCATAAGAGGCGTAGCGTCACATACAGGTTCAAATGCGTCACCGCCAATGGATGCCAGCCAAATTCCTCCTCGCTGAAGGACATATAGACCTCGATCTGCTCCCCGCTGGAGATGCCACGCAGCGAACGCAAGTCTTCGGCTATCACGCGTGGAAAATAGGCTGGCAGTCCCTGAAAACCGTATCGCGGGGCCATTTTCAGATAGTGATCCATGATGTAAATCTCTTGGGACGGGAGAAGAGCAAGCCATTCCTTGCGTAGTTCGAGCGCCTGCGCACGAACGTCAGGATCTGTAAACTGCTCACGCTGCTGGTTAATCCAGGGCACAAAGTTTGGGCTGAATTGTTCGATATGCTGGGGTGCCAAAGAGTAGGCACTGTAGGAAAGCGCGGTAACCTTCTGGTCCGGGTTCGTTTTATACAATTCGGTCGCCACGCGGTTGGCGAAACCGAATACGTACTCTGACATCGTTCCAATCCAACCGCGATCCAGCGTGACCTTTTCCTTGCACAGCGAGCACTGGCAGGGCCGCCCAGACCCGTCTGGCAGATCGACATTGACGACGGCCTCATTGCGCGCGTCGAACAGAAAGCGCGCGAACTTGAGTGTCTGCTCAAACAGCCCCTCAGAGGAGAGGCACGGCGTTCCGCTATAAGAATGATCGGTGGCGCGCTTCCCGTTCCAGAGCGCATACCATTCAGGGTGCGCTTTCTTGGTCTCGTCGCGCATCAGGATCCACTTCAGCCCGTGGCAAGCCTGAAGCGTTCCCTGCAGTTCTTGACCGGCAAACCCACCCTGTCGCAGCGTCCACAGCATCACCTCCGGCCACTGGCGCTCCCTCGACCAATAACTGATATCCCGAAAAGGAAAATCCGGCGTTGCGGTTCGGTTTACCGCTGGCAAGAGAATGTTGGTTTGCTGCGGCACGATCTCGCCCAATTCGCCCGGGAAATACCAACGCACACCCAGCTCGCGCAAGAAATCGCAGACGGCGTTGTAGGTTCCTCCATCATCTCGCAGGTTGACGCTCAGACCGTTGAGACCCGCCAGCCGCCCGTAAGGTGGAAAGCCGTAATAGTCTCCGGGATTGAGTGCGTCCCACTCGTCTTGGGTGGTTGGCCACGGCTCCTGGCCCTTGAAGTCCCTGTCTGGACCCAGTAGCGCCAGCCAGTCCGGCCCCGAGGCCATACGATACGCGCCGTGGGCGAGACCATTGGTGGAGAGCCCCAATGCCTCAGTATGCGAGCTGACGCCCACATAAATTCGCGCCGCTTTGCCCGTGGGTTCCGTCACGATCGGCAGTGTCGCCCCAGATATTTTTTGAATGGTCGCCTGCAAATCCTGCGCCGCCAGCGTTGTCATTCGCGCAGGCGCTTCAGCGATGACAATTTCCGCCCGTGGCGCGCCAGCCTCGACGAGAAATGTTTCGGCCTTAAGCAGGCCGCAGCCTAAACCTAAGAGGCACCCCAATAAACTGATTTTGATTCGCATTGTTGTTTTCATTGTTTTCCTTTTCTTCCTTTTTTTATTCCGGGTCTGTCCGGAAGGGTGAAGCCGGCAAGCCGGCACGATTGTATAAATTACGCCCTGACGGATTCCACGACCAACCATAACGGACGGCCACCGGCTTGGGCACCTCGGGACTGGAGACCACGACGGTGTCGCCATCAATGACCGCCTCGGCCCATGCCCATTTTTGATCGTCGCCGGCAATGGCAAAATGCTGAAGTTTGTCGTTGAGGATCTCGCGAACCGGCTCGAGCCCGGCTTTTTCACCCACCATGAGGCCGCCCCCAACATGATCGAACGAGATGCGTATGCGGCTGTCTTCGATCTTCAGGTCGCGATAGAGCGGGCCGGACATCACGAGGTTGGTTTGGTCGTAATCTCGCGCTAATGCCCAGCGGGCGAGCCGCTCGCCAACGTCAAACTTGTTCTTGGGATGAAGGTCTTGCGCGTCGCCAATGTCAATCGTTACGATCATCCCCGTGTTGGTGATAACCAGTGCTTCAAACTGTTCCTGACGTCTTTTTGCCCATCCGCCATCTCCGGGTGGGTTCTTAGCGGCGACCCGTAAATTAGGTAACTGTACGTAATAAAATGGGAAATCGCCCTGGGACCAGGCCGTGCGCCATCCGCCTATCAGGGCGTGCATCATGTGATAGTAAGGAGGGTCTTCGGCGTAGCCATGCTCGCCCTGATACCAGATGACGCCCCGGATGGCAAAGGGAATCACTGGATGCAGCATGGCATTGTAGAGACCGGCTGGCTTGATAACATTCATGCCTGGATGAGAAGGCCAAACAGGCTCTATCGGCAGATCCCTATGATTCGCAATGGATTGACGGGCATCGCGAGTCCATTGTTCCAATATTTTCAGGGTATCCGGCAATGCTTGTCGATACACCTGCACTTCGTTGCGGAAGGCGGCAATATAGTCGGCAAGCTCGGGGATGGTGTCAAAAGCCTCCAACGGCGTCCACGGTTCGATGCCCGAACCTCCTTGTGTAGCATTGATCAATCCTATTGGAACCTTCAATTCGGAATACAGGCGGCGGCCAAAATAAAATGCGGCAGCGCTGCAACTACTGGCAGTATTCGTTGAACACTTCGTCCAGGGTTTTGTCAGAATATTGATTTCTTGTTTGGGAGAGGAAGCGATCCCTGATCGGATATTTAAATATCGTAGCCCCGGGAAATCGGCGTTGGCAATATCTTCCGGAACATTGCATGCCCCCAACCACATTTGCATATTGGACTGGCCAGAGCAAACCCAGACTTCGCCCACGACGACATCTGAAAATTCGATGATGTTCGTGTTTGAACCTGAGACCCGAAAAACAATGCCCTCATTACGCGCCGGCATGGAGTCGAGACGGATTTCCCAACGGCCATCCGGGCCGGCGGTCGTTTCCTTGCGCTGGTCGGCAAATTCAACGACCACGTTCTCGCCGGGACTGGCCCAGCCCCAGACCGGGACTTCCCGTTCACGCTGGAGTACCATGTGGTCGCCAAAGACCTTGGGCAAGGTCACGGCAGAAGAAACCGAATTGGCAAATAACAGGACTCCAAGAATCAGGATGGAGATGATCGAAATACGAGACTTTGTTTTGTAACGAAAGGTATGCATCATGCGTGGTCCTTACTTTTCCACTGAAGATAATAGGGGAGCTAACGCCTTCACAAAGACGGCTGACTGACGCATCATGCCGAGATCGGTGTGATGACATCCATCCACTGTCCCCTCTGAATCTTCACCCAGCATTCCCTCGTTCGACAGGAAATAAAGGCCTTCTATGCCATCTTTCAGCAGTTTTTCATGGATCGTACGAAGTGCGCGTCCACCGCCATCGTGTCGATTCCGATAGTTCGAGCCTTCCACGAGCAGGATGGGCGTTTTGGGGTGAGCTTGTCGCAATTCGAGCACAAAGGGCTCAACACGTTCATTCAGCATCTCGACTGTCGGGATGTTCGGACCGCAATCCAAAACGTATACGGCTGGATCAAGCTCTGTGAATAAAATCGCCATTTCCAATTCCATCTTACCCGACCCGGAGAATCCCAGATTTATGACGGGAACATCCAGTTCCCGGCTCACGATGGCCGTAGCCGCCATGCCGGGACGGGAAGCACATCCTCCTTGAGTAATCGAAGTTCCGTAAAACACAACAGGCTTGCGATGATCGCGAGGGGATGCTTCCGGAATTGAAATCGTCTTGCCTGAGGGAATGCCGATCTCTATGGATTTTACGCCGTTGTATAATGGCAGATAGAGCATGTTTTCGCTTTTCGCTAAATGATACCTGAATGAGACCGTGTTGGTTACTCCCACGGGGCTACCATTTCCAATAAATTCCCATTTGCCTGCTTCGTTTCTGCCATAAAGGTCAACTCCGCTGACACCCGTGGCCGGCATGTGGGGCATGGCAAGGTTCTTCTGCAAAAGCGTCCACCGAACTTGCATGAATGTAGAATCGGTTGTGAAGCGCACACAGAGTCCAGCCGAGTTGTGACTGAGATTCCATACCTTAACCGGTGCTGTACGCTCTGCAGTCGCCGGAAGTCGGTCATAAAATGCTGCCGTGTTCGTCCAACCCTTACCTTCGACTTTAAGCAATTTACAGTCATACCAGACCGTTTTCCCGTCTGGGTCTGCCACGCCACAGGCCGGATCAATTTCTTCTGCCTGGAGCAAGACCCCACAATTCATGAGCGTGAAACATAGAAGTGCAATTTGGTGTATACGATTCATCCTATTCCCTTTCCTTAATGACCGCCTTCTTTCGTGTTGAAATGAAACTCCTTGAACGCCTCGGGCTGCAGCCCAATGCCGCGTTTGACCACCTCCGGGTTCGTCGCGAACAGATCCGGAAAATCAAGATCCTTTTTATTCAGCAGGGAATCCACCAGAAACACTGGCTTGCCTTCCGCATCCGTTTCCGGCATAGCCACGGTTGCCGCGAACCCGGGATTGACGGCGAACGAACTTATGTTCCCGCTTCGCTGCTGGTACTCCGCAAGGGTGATCTGTTCCAAGGTGGGTGCCAGTTGCGAGGCATCCACGGGTGTCAAACCATACCCCTCCACGGTCCGACTGTAGGCCAGCGGATCGTAGAACATGAACATCTTGCGTTCGACCGCTGGGATCCGGAAATAGTAGGCGTTATCGGCCTCATTCAGCGATGTCGCGCAGGCAACTTCTACCAGCGCCACCAGCACCTTATGCGGCACATTATCTGTGATGATATTTCTTTTCAGAGAGACCTTCTGACCGGGCTCATTCACGAAAATACATTGCTGGATCAAGCTGCGGATTATCGCATTGTTTTCAATCACGGCGTTGGGACATTTAACCAAGTACAGATTCCCATAGAAAGACGAAATAATGGCGCAATTCCGCACCGTCAGGTCGGCGCATCCCCACGCCATGACAAAACTGGACACGTATCCAAAGCGGCCATCGTAAAAGCACCGTCGGATTTGAACATCATCGCTCTGGTACAGGAGAAAAACGCCGCTCACGCGGTTGTCCGGCGTGTACTTCCGAAAGTACAACCCGTCGAAATGAATATGCCGCTTGCCACCGACAATAAATGCCCTCGCCATCACGTTGCTCCCCTCCAGGGTGACGTGTTCGCCCGGCATGGATTTAAAGGTGATGGGGCGATCCGGCAGACCCGTCGCACGGATCTGCACGACTTCATGATACGTCCCGCCCGCGATCATCACGGTATCGCCGGCATTGACCTGATCCGCGGCATGCGTAATGGAGCGGAACGCCGTTTCCCGGCTCAGCCCGTCATGCCCGTTATTGCCGTCCGGCGCAACATAAAAAACAACAGGGGCAACCATCGTGTCCGGCGTTTTAAAAACCACCGAGCCGACGCGATCCTCTCTCGCTCGCTCGTCCGAGGATCCGGACATCACGGAGTGCGGCATTTCTTTTGGATTAAAAAAATCGCCGGTCGTTGCCAATTGCCGAACCTCTGCAATTTTAAAGTGATATGTTGTCCCCGGCCGTAGGCCGGTCAGACTTAAACTGGCGAACCCATGCGCATTCAATACCAGCCGATTCGTGCAATCCGGCGACTCGCCCCACGCGATGTCGCAGCGAGTCGGCAAGGAGGTCATCCATTCAAGATTGGCCGTGGTCGGTGTGACCGAATGCACCTCCGGTTTTGAGACATGGACTGTTTTTTCCTTGAACTTACGGAAAACGCCGAGAGCCGTTCCCTGTGGACCGCCAGTCGAAAATTGATTCTGGTTTTTCAGCATCGCGAGCGCACCTTCCCGCGTGATTTCAGGTACGATAACCCTCGAATAGACTTCGTGCTGTTTCTGCAGTTCAGCCAACGGTAACGTGTTGCCACCTACCTCCCACGCGCCATCGCCTTTCCGGTAGCTGTTGTAATCACTGTAAAGCACGGCCGCCATCTCGTCTAGGCCGACGGCCGCCCCCCTAGCGTTGTCGAAGATATTCCCGCTCAAAAACACGTTTTTGCAGGATTTCAGTTCCAGCGCGGAACGTTTAAAACCTGTAAACAAACAATGCGTCAACTTCAGTCCGTCCACCCCCTGGGCATGAAGACTGGTTTCTGTCCCCGTCAGCCGGCAGTTGTTGAAGGCTATGTTTTTGCCTTCCGTAATGGTGATGCCGTCCGTAAAGTTCAAGCGTTCAAACGCGATACCTTCGCTTTCTGCGATTCGCAGCACACCCTTCATGACGACCGTTCCGATTCCCCGACCCCGGACGCTAATGTTTTCTCCTGCACCGCCGACCTTTTTGAGGTCGAGGCCAGCTTGGTATTCCCCACCTTCCAGATAGAGCGTATCGCCCGACTTAAGATCCTTCAATCCACGCGCCAATGTCTTCCACGCTTTGGCCGCCGAGAGCCCGTCAGCCAGGTCGTCTCCGCTGGGTTTAACGTAAAAGATGTTCGTTTGGTACTGAAACGGCCCGCGGTCGCTCCCGTCCGGCGCAGTTCCACGGAATTGCGAATCGGCTTGAAGGCGGAAATCATGATTGTCCGGATCGGCAAATTCCAGATCGCGCGTGGCCGCCGCTTCCAGGTCATACCGAACGTTATCCAGACCGGGATTACTGTTATAGCGATTTTCCTGAGCGGTAAGGTTGTGAGACACATGCGCCACGTGAAACAGGTCGCCCAACGCCACGCATCGTTCGGCCAAACCGAGTCCGTGCGCAACGCCATCGACGTCCCCGCCCCCTTTGGTATCCATGCCCAAGGTATCTCCCCATTCCAAATTTTCCCGCAAAACGGCGGGACCGCGTAACGCTCCGTAATGGCGAATTCCGTATCCGGTGCTTCCGAAGGAGACGCAGTTGCGGATCAAGTCGTCGTTGGAATGATAGACGATGATATTGCCGCCGCCCCAGCTCGAATAGTTGCCGTACCCACGGCAATGCGCGATCGTATTGCCGCCGGCTCTGTTGGTCACCGTTTCATCGAACGAACTGTAAACCGGCTGGCCGACTGCATTGGTTGAATAGCGATTGAAGAGAGCGCTGTCTACCACGATCCCACTGCCGTTGAGAAAAGCCGTGCATTCCCGCACGACACAATCCCGGGCACTGACGAGCGCAATTCCCGTATAATTATACCCCGTGGCCGTTAACCCCTCGACGGACACGCCGACGGGCAGATACAAGAACAGACCGTAATTACTAATCACCGACACGGTATAGTGCTGCCAGTCCGGCGGCTGCATGTCCGGGGTGGAAACATAAAGTTTTTTATTGCTGGCATCGTAAAAAAAGGTGCCCGGATTGTATTCCACTTCTACCACGCTCGACACTGGAGACATGATCGTCAGCGTGTCTACCCCGTTGACCGACTGGACTTTCTGGGCAAAATCGGTCGCATACACGTAGCGATAACCTTCGACTGGCTTGAATGCCGGTACCGGCACATCGCCGCGTAACAGTACAGTCCCGGGAATCTGCGCTCGGATCATCGTCTCCGTGCCCGGCCTACCCAGGTTTTCCCGTTTGGCAGCTTCGAAGTACTCCCCCGGGGCGATCGTCAGGATATCGCCCGGCTGCAGTGCGTCGACGCCTTTCTGGATTGTGAGAAACGCGGTGGTAGAGGACAACCCGTTGTGGGCGTCACTGCCCTGGAGGCTGACGAAGTATTCAGTGCCTTGCGCTGAAATCAGCATCGAGGTCAGCAGTGTCGCAGTGAACGTGATCGCTTTTAATTTCATGTTTTTTGAGAGACCCCATCGGTAAATCCCTCCCAACCGGCGAAGCAATCCTCCCAGTATTTCAGGATGGGTTTTCGAAGCCGGTTTGGAAGGGTCAAGGGGAACGGCAGAATGTCGGTACGGGCCAATTCGCCGCAAGCTTCCACCAGCGGTTGCAGAACCTGCGCCATGCGAGTCGGATCCAACTTGGCAAGATCGTCGTCGGTTTGGTGGTGGTAGAATCGGCCGGAGGTGCAATTCGGCCGGTAGAGCCAGAACCCAGGGATACCAGCGGCATGGAACGGGAACGCATCCTGGTAGGGCACGGCATCCGTCCGAAGCTCCGCATATTGACCGGCCGCTTCCAGGCGTTTGATGAGCCAATCCGCTAGAATTGTTTCCCCGCAGACGTGTAATTGGTACCATCCCAGACGCGAGCCGAAGGAATCGAAATTCGCCATGAATCCGCCGCGCCGGGCCAGCTCGTTGCGATGCGTACGGACATAGGCCGCGCTTCCTACCGAAAGCTGTTCCTCGGCACCGAAAGAAATCAGCCGAATCTCCCGTTTCCGTGGCAAGGGGGCCAGCAGCCGGGCCAGTTCAAGCAAGGCCACCACGCCCGTCCCATTGTCGTCGGCCCCAAGCGAGTCTGCCTGCGTGTCATGATGCCCACCAGCGAAAATCACCGGACCTTCTCCGGACGGATCGCCAGGCAGGGTGGCGATGACGTTCTGGGAGGTGGAAGCAACGCCATCGCCGACGACCAAGAGTCTGGCGCGGTCTGCCGTATAATTCTGCCAAGCCTGGTTAAAAGGAATTGTCACCGACGGGGCCGAGCCGTAGCGGTGGGTGTAGGCTGGAAACAGACCGTCGGCCCTGCAGGTGTCGGTGGGATAGCGCACGTCCACGAACATGATAAAGGCTGGTTTTGCCGCCAGCAATCGCCGGTAATGATCGGGGTTCTCGATCTGAGTTCCCAGGAGAAGAATCGCTTTCCCGGCATACTCCTCATACGATGGCTTCTGCAGTTCCGGTGGCTCGATCACCGTCATGGGTGCCTCGATCTGCAGTCCGCCAGTGCTGGGCGATCCGTTCATCACCGAGCAGGGCACCGTTCTCCATGTTCGATCCAAGCGGATTTGCAGCATTTGACGGGTTACCCGGCGTTCGCATACGGGAAACTCCTCGATGCGCACATCGGCACCGTGGCGTCGGAATTCATCGGCGATATAGTCCGCTGCCTGAGCTTCCGCCGGAGATCCAGCCAGCCGGGGACCTATCGCTTCTGTCAGGTGTTGCAGGTGCCTTCGAATCCGTTTGGGGTCAACTTCAGCGGTTTTCATTCGTTTTTTCCTTCTCTTCAAATGGGGTCTGGGGTGCCCCCAGCGGAAACTACTCCCTACTCACTTCTCCCTACTCCCTTCTCCCTCTCCCTCTCTTCCAACGGGGTCTGGGGTGCCCCCAGCCTCAACTACTCACTTCTCCCTACTCCCTACTCCCTTCTCCCTACTCCCTTCTCCCTACTCCCTACTCCCTTCTCCCTACTCCCTTCTCCCTACTCCCTTCTCCCTTCTCCCTCTCTTCAAGCGTTGCGCCGCTCCTCAGCGGACGAGAATAGTCGTGCCTCTGGGGTAGAACGATTCGTAACAGCCGATGTCCACCTGTCCATACGTTATGCGTTCGACCCCATCCAAATCGTTGGCACTCGTCATCCACGCCTAATTCAGGCCTGCATCGATGCACGGCGAACTGCGGCTGAGATGGGAGTCGCCAGCCAGATGCTCCAGCCCATACCCACTTCCTGAGGCTATTAAAAGCGGAGCGTTGGTGAGGTTGCCGGGTGTCCAGCCGGGAATCTCGGGGTAAGTGCAGGTATTGGTGATGTTCAATGTGCCTCCACTATTCTTATAAATGTTAGGGCCTCCTTGCGGCGTCCCCTGATTGAAATAGACGATACAGTTAATCACGTTAACGGTTTTATTGTTGCGGACATAGATGCCCCCACCCCCGATCCCCGCAGAGTTGCCGTTCAGTTGATTGCCGACAATCGTGCAGTTATAAAGATTAACACTGTCCCACACGGCACCGCCGCCTTGACTGTCAGCAAGATTGCCGTACATGAGGCAGTTATAGAGTGTTCCGCTGGAAACCGCCCCGCCGCCGCTGGCGCGGTTGTAGGCGAATATGCAGTTTGTGGCCGTCACTGCCGTCCCACCACCACCATAGTGGAATGCTTGGTTGTAGCTCAAGGAGCACCCGTTCATGATGCTGCCGCGAGCCCCTCCGCCATAGCTGTCGACCGAGCGGTTGCTCACGATGAGGCTGTCGAAGATCATTCCCGAGCTCACGCCACCCCCTTGCCCATGGGCGACATTGCCGATAACGACGCAGTTGGAGATCATCGCGGCGGTGACCGTGCAGTACACGCCGCCCCCCAAGATGTCCGCGTTGACCGCAGTGGAAGCGGTAGCACCCTTGCGTACGGTGAAGCCGATCAGTTTGGCACCATTAGCAAGATAAACGCCACGCACCGCCGCCGGACCGTTGGTGGTTACGGGATCCCACGCGCCTTCGATAATGGTGGTCTCCGGATCGTTGTCCCGGCTGCAGACCACGATGGCCTTATTGACCACTACGCGATTCGTATGAGAAGCTGATGGCGTCGGTGTCCCGCCATTGTTGTACGTTCCCGGTGCTACGATCACCGCGTCATTATTGGCAGCCACAGCCGCGTCAACTGCATCCTGAATATTGGTCGCCGCGTTGTCCCAGGTATTGTACGGTAGCCCGGGGCTGGGACTGTCCTGTCGAACAAAGCGGTTCGTCGCCGTGCCAGCCGCTGAAAAGGCTGATGCGCTGAGCAGAACGCAGAGCGTCACAACCCAACTCCCGGATAATCTCGATTTTAATATTTGCTGGTTTTGGAATATTGTCTTCATCTTGATCTCCTTAACATGTCGTTTCCGCATGATCGTGTACCTTGTAAACGGATTATATTATACACAAACCGAGGCGTTTGTCTACCTCGGGGTTTAACAGGCTTATCCCACCCCCCTCGACGCTAGCGCCTGGAACATGCCGGCTTCCCGGCCTAGGCGGATGGCGAAGGGGCACGACGGAAGCCGCGGCGTCACGGCGATGGGACACGACGTGATCGGGGCGAGCGTCGTCCCCGTGGGCCGCGGCGTCGCAATCCCTCTACTTATCGAACTACAAAAGGGCAGGACTGGGGCGCCGGAGGCGACCCGCAGGCTCATCGATCAGCTCTTTCTGGCGACCAAGGGTCTCGGACAGCTTGCCTTGGACCGGGGATATGACAGCGACGCGCTGCTCTCCTTCCTCTTCGGCCGTGGCTACAAGGCCGTCATCCGCGTGCAGTACATGAAGCGGGACGTCTTCGGAGACGGGCTTGAGATCTCGGAGGCATTCCAAAGGGAAGCGGGGTGGGACACGAAGCTAGTCCGCGCCAACGGGACGCAGAACGCGCACCTCAAGTACAAGCTCGGAAACTTCCCCCACGAGGATAAAAAGTCCAAAACGACCTCCTATTTCCCCGTCATGCTCGTCTCCAGCTTTTTCGACGGAAAGGAAATATTCCTCTACGTCGTGCGCAAAAGCTTCGAAGGCCTGACGCATGAGGACTTGAAGCGGCTTGCGCAACAGGCGGCTCAGGCCTACTTCGACCGCTGGGGCATCGAGACCTTTTTCCTGCGCGTGAAACAGGACTACCACATTGAGGAGGCCAGGGTGAGGACCTTCAGGAGGCTTGCGAACCTGCTCTCACTCTGCGTTTTGGCCTACCTGTTCACCTCGCAGTACCTACGTACGCAGACCGAGGAATACAAATTCGTGATGAAGGCGATGAAGGACAGCTTCCACAAGGTAGCCACCGGCGTGCAGGCCTTCGTCATCAACCTGCGCGAAATGCTCCGGTGCGAGAAAATCGCCTTCATCAGCGGCCGCCCGAGGAAACCCGACACTATCGAAAAACGGCAGCTTCTCTTCTCGTTTTGACGGGGCGGAGGCCATCGCTGGGGCGCTTGGGATAACTTATCCCAGGCAGATGGGAATCCGACGGGTTTCGGACGCGGAAAAACCGCGCGGAACCGCCCCCCCGGTGAAGAACGCTCCTCGGAACGGCTCTACGGGGAAAAACTTCGAAAATAAAAAAGTCTTTTGGCGCTCCGCGAGGCGGCGTCACGTGACGAGACGCCCTGTATTAGGCCGTCCGATGGCGGTTTGCATCCGGCGGAATGGGGGTGGGGTGGGATAAGCCTGTTTAACTTAATCAGTAATCCGTTAGCGACAGGGGTGTCGGCATTGATGTGCGGATCAGCGAGCCGATCTACCTTCGTGCCTGAGGGACGCGCCAGAAGGGCTGCGATGGGAGAAGCTGGGCTGCCACTCTGCGTGGATTTTAAACCATGAAACACATCTGCCTGTGCCGGCACGGCAGACAGGTGAAACTTCATGAAAAGCTTTTTAATTTAATCCGCATCTGGATCGTCGTGGAATTCGGTCGCTCGCGCTTCGGCTGTGAAAACGCGCACGGACTTCACCTGCACCGGCGTGTAGGAATAGATCCCGATCCGGTCATGGCCGGGTCCTAGTAGAGGATCTTTTTCCTCATATTCCAGAACCTTCTTGCCGTCGATGCTTAAGCGAACATGCTGCCCGTCGAACTCCGCCACAAGGGTATAAAAACGACCCGGCTCGACTTTGAGAGTGTTTTCCGCCGCCACAATCGCGCGCTGGCGACGGACGGCGTTGAGCGTATTGAACTGGGAGCCGAACTGAACCGTATAGCCCTCCAATGGTTTCTCAGCGCTTGTATGGATCAATGCGGTCAGGTCGCAGATTTCAACGATTGCGCCTTCCGGGTTCTTCTCCCAGTCTGGAGGGGTGGCCGCAACGACGAATTCAATCCGCTGCAATCCCGGCATGGGGCGAGCCAGCAACAGGATGTTGTCATCGCGATCGCTCGAGGCGACCAGTATGCCGTCCCGTATCGCCCACGCACCCGAAACCACTTTCCATGCGTCACCCAGCGTTTCCCGTGCAAAGTCGTCTTTAAAATCCTCCTTCCAAAGGTGTACCACCGCAAGCTTGGGTGCCGCTTCCGCCGCTACCGCCGCTTTTGCCTCGATGAACTGCGGGCTCGGCGGCCCGATATAGTCGCCCATCTTCCGTGCGAACGGAGAGTTGGTCGCAACGATACGCTGTTGAATCAACGTCGTATCGATGGCGAAGGGCGGTGCTTCGGCGAGTAACTTATCGCGCGTGGCGCAGATCTCCTGCGCCCGCTTCACCGCCTCCCGATCCCCTCCCTGAGTGCGCCGCACGCGTTCCATGTAAGTGGCGGCCTCCATGTTGAGGGCAACAAACTCCAGCCCCGCACGAACAAAAACCACGCGTGCGGCATAGACCGGATCAACCCCCTTGGCCTCAGCACTCTTACGCGCACGATCAAGTATGACGCGTGCCTGTTCGAGGCGATCGGGCGTATGAATCCGGCGCAGCAGTTCGAGGTGTTCAACACGAGCGCCGGATGAAATACGCCAGGCCGGGTTATCCACCAGTTCGGCGTGAGCCGCTTCAAGCAGCTCGTAGTAGGCCTGCACATCGTCCGCAGCCGGTCCGAAGCCGCGCGTGTAGAAATCGCGCAGGATCGCATGCCCATCGGCAGCCGGATCGTAGGTTAACCGAGCCATGAGATAATGCTGCGGACCCTGGGTCGACGAAAACATAAATACAGAATCGATCTCCAAAACGTGACAGTTCATTTCCGAGAGCATTTTGAAAAGAGCATGCGTTTTCGCCATCGCTACGGAGGGCATGCCCCAGAAACCACCATCGTACCAGTGCATGTTCGGTCGATAGCCGATCGATTTGGCTCCCATCGCCTTCCATCCCCGCATCGCCTCCTGGGTCTTGCTCCAATCGGCCTCGTTGCTCAACGGATAATGGCCTACAAACGTAGTGGCAATTCCGTCCTCCAGCCGCGTTTCGATGGGCGGCATCTGGTACGCCGCATAGGCCAGCATGTCGAGGAACACGCCGTGTTCGGGTACCCGCTCGCGTAATCCGCGGGCTAGAGAGTTCCAGTATTTGACATAACGCTCGGTAAGGACTCCGCGAGGGGCATCAGGATGATCCATGGCGCGGCAGTTCTCGCAGACGCACCAGCCGCCGCCATCGTTCGGTGTTGCACCTAGCGATACTACGTTGGGGTTCTCGCGCAACAACTCAACCTGATTGTCCACCCATTGACGGGCGACATCGGGATTGGAAACGCATAACTTCACATCGCGTCCTCGGGCCCGGGTTCCGTCGGGTTGCAAGGCGAAATATTCCGGATGAGCCTCGCCGTAACGATCAGACCAGTCGTTGTAGGCGTGATCGCGCGGCAGGACGTGCGAGCTGCGGCCGTTCAGCCGATGTGCATTCTCCCAAAAATAGTTGACGGCGGTTATGTCCGCACCCTGGGTGTGACGATACCGAGGCTCGAGTTGAAAGCGGCGAGACCGGATCGGGGGGTTAAACCGGAAGGTGAAAGGCGCGAAGGCAATCCGCTCCCGGTGCGGAATATCCGTGCCCAGTTCGCCCGGCCAGAGCCAGCGCACATCCAACCGGTCATGGATGAACGTCGACACGGCGTTGGCTGTTCCAAACTCGCCGACTTTTATCGGACTGTAGGTGAGGGGCGGTTTAATAGTAAAAGGCTCACGGTCGCGCCCCACAATGACAAGGTGCTGAGCGTTGGCGGCGACGAGAATCTCTTCCGGCTGCGTGAACTTGAAATCGATATCTGGAAAAAGGTCTTCCAGCACCGGCTGAAAGCCAACCCACACGCCACTTTCCGGCAGCGGCTCCGGAGTTCCTTGGATCACTTCAGGACGACTGCCGCTAATCTTTTCCACATAGTCGGCGAGGTCGTCCGCCGCCTTGTGGACTTCTCCGGTCGGATCCTCCGTCGGAAGAAAGATAGGTGCCGTCGGCATCCCCTTCGCCACCCAGATCATCTGAGCCTCTCCCAGTTTGGGATCCGTTGAAACGGGGGCGGCAAAAACGGTCAGGACTAAAAACATCCCGTAAATCAGACTAATCGCTTTTTTCATAGTGTTGCTGGCTTTTTGTTTTTATGGTTTTTCATCATGCTATTTTTCGCAACCGTTCACGGCGTTTTTTTCAAGTACCTCAGGAATCCACTTGCCGCATACGCGTTACTGAGCGGGTTACGAAAACCCAATTTCACTAAACACATAGTCTAGCCTCTCCTCTTGATAAGTGCAAGCATTAAAAACTTTTTTAAAAATAGCGCTGGACACCCTACCTTGCGCCACTCGCCATTCACTACTCGCCACTCGCCACTTCTCTGCCCGAAGGGCTTCCACCCTCTCCCCTACTTCGACATTTCCACCCGCTGCCGAGCCGTAAACCCCAGCGGGATCAGGCTGAGTCCGGATCCCAAAAGGACGCCAACGGCTAGGGAGACCGGGGTGATCCAGATAAAGGAAAGCCCGAACACTTCGAAATAGGCAATTGCCACAGCCACCACGGTGCTGGAGACCACGGCGATGAGGGTCGCCAGACTGCGTGCCCAGGGCACATAGAGAGCCATAAAGAAAAGCAAAAAGAGCGGCGCAGTCAACAGGTTGCCGACTTTGTTGACGACCTCGAGCATGTTGCCCTTCACTTGGCCGACGGACAGGCTGAGCAGGATCACGACGACACCGACGGCGGCGGAAATCCACCTGGCTTGACGCACAGACGCCCGCCCGGTGGGGAGCTTACGAGAAAAGCGCTCGACAAAGTCCATCTGGATGACCGTGGCGACGGAATTGACCCCGGACGACAGACTGCTCATGGCTGCCGCCAGCAGACCCGCCACGACCAGCCCGGAAATGCCCTGCGGCAGACCGAAAACGATATAGCGCGGGAAAAGCTGGTCGGCGGATTTTTGCAAGGATTGCCCATCCGGCAGAAGCTGGGGGTTGGCCTGAAAATAGGCGAGCAGCGCAAAACCCATGAACAGCAGCAGCAGGGTCACCAGCAGTGACGCTGAGAGGGACGTGGCCAGCATGCGCCGCGCCGCGCCGGCATCGCGAGTGGCCAGGTAGCGCTGGATGGCCATCTGATCCGAGCCGGCTGTGCAAACAAACCACCCCAACATCATCATGAACGAACCGGCTAGCGTGACACGCACATCGGCATTGAACCACACGACCGGCGGATCCCAATTCGGCGCCCAGTGGACAGGGAACCACCCGAACCCACCGAAATGGATACTAATCAGCGCCAACGTCGCCAGAGCGCCAAAAAAGAGGATAAAGGTCTGCACCACGTCCGTCCAAATCACCGCCTGCAGTCCGCCGAGCGAGGTATAAACCAGCGTGATGACACCAATGACCACGCCGATCCATGGTGCCCATCGCGGATCCAGACCCAGCACTGGAATAATGACGGCGGATGTGGTGACATAGATGATCGCCGCCATCCACGCCATCCGGAGCAAGATGAAAATTACCGAACCACACATCCGGACACCCAACCCGAGACGTTGCTCCAGAATTTCGTAAGCGCTGGTCACATGCAGCCGCATCACCACAGGAATAAACAGGAAACCCACCAGCAAAAAGATCAGAGGATAAGCCAGCAACCCGCCCACAATCATTGGCCCGTGCTTGATGATTTCACCGGGATAAGCGATGTAGGAGAGTGTACTGAGCAAGGTGGCGAACAGCGACAGGCCGACAGCCCAGGGTCGCTGGTTCCGGCCGCCGAGCAGGTAGTCATCCGCCGTGTTGGTGCGCCGGGAAAAAAACAACCCGATACCCAGCATGCTCAAAAAGTAGAACCCGATGATCGCCCAGTCCAGAGGAGCGATCACCTTGGGGATACGCCGCAGGATACGCAGGATGGCACAGGCGGAGAAAACCCGGACATCCGAATCGGCATCCTGCAAGAGCGGATGTAAAAGGACGACATCCCGCACCTCCCCGTGCTTAGCAAAAGCACCAGCGGCATACTTTCGTTCTGCCGGATCATCCGACTGGAGCAGGCCAGCCAATAGCACTCGGACATCTTCTGCCTGAGTGCCGTTCGGATTCATCGCCCAAGCGGCTTCCAGCAGATGCACCCGAGCCGGTGAATCCTCCGGTTCGCTTAGCGCCCGAACCGACAATCTCTGCCAATACTGATCAGGAAGCGGACCCAGAGAACTCAACGCCGCTCCCGCCCTCAGGCGCGTTAGAGCATCATCATTGTCCAGATAGCCTACGAGTGCCGCTATCTCAGCCTCGTCTCTACCGTTGGCCAACACCCATTGCGCCATAACGGCTTCGGAAGACGGGCGTTCCCGGATATAATCCTGGAGCGCGGCACGCTCTCCCACAGTCGGTTGGTAGCCTAGTTTTCCCAGAGTTTCCACGGCGTGCAGGCGGTCCGGTCCAGCGGAATCAAGAAAGGCCTGCCGGATCTTGTCCAGCCACGCCGAGCGGCGTAGATCGTCGAAATCGCCAATCGCCAGAACTCGCCAGACACCAATCCGGTAGGGTGCCTGATCACCATGCGTGGCCGCCTGAGATACAAACAGTTCGCAAACCTTTTCCGGGTTAACACCCAACGCCACCATGAACTCCGCCGCATGCACTCGAACCCAGTCGGTATCATGGGTCAGGGATGTTTGTAATGTTTCGAGGGCCGCCTGTTCGATGCCTTTGGAAACCTCAACGACTGGCGCGGCATCGCATTGCACAATCGGACACAACAACAGGCAGGCAAACAAAATCTCAAACCAACCAGAAGAAACAGGGTGTCTGAATCGCATCCTTGAGTGCATTTGTCCCCACTTCAAATTTATTATAACCACCAAGTTTCGCATATTCATAGTGAGTAGTCAGTAATTCTCTAGGCACCTAAAGGTAATACTTCATTTAGACTCCTGTACTTTTTGGAGTTTGTTCATGTTGAAATGGAAATCCTTGAACGCCTCGGGCTGAAGCCCGATGCCGCGTTCGACCAGCTTCGGATTCGTCGCGAACACGTCCGGGAAATCGAGGTCTTTCTTGCCAATCAGATGATCCGGCGGAAAAGACGAACTGCCGGCGGCCGCCTCGGCTGCCTTTCCGGCCGTTCCCATTCCTTGGAATTGCGGATCGGCGATAAACGAACCTTTGTCGCCGTATTTTTTCTGGCAGTCGGCTAAACCCAGCCGCGCACCGGAAGCGAGAAACATTTTTCGCTCATCGTCAGGCATACGCAAGGAGTAGCAGTTGTCCTTCTCCTGCATGTGCTCGAGATCAGGTATTTCGAGCAGACAGGACCCGGCCTTGTGTGCAACATTGTCGATGATGATATTGCGACCCGTGAAGAACGCCTGCCACCCAGACCGTATCTCCTGCCCGCGCACGGGCGGATGCGGCGCTGACCGTGCGCAACGCCTGCTCCCGGCTTTGGCCGGCGGCCGTATCGTTTCCGTTCGTCGCCACATACCAGGCGATCGGCGTACGCGGTGCGACGGCCGTGCGGAAGGGGAGCAGCAGCTCTTTCACTTCGCCTTCACCCTCTGCCAACCGTGCCGGTTCCTCAAACTTCATCCGGAACTCGTAGTCGGTGTCGGGCATCAGCCCTCGCACACTGTAGCTGGTGAATCCGTAGGTGCGCAGCGGCCAGTGCTCTTGCGTCCATTTCACGTCCTCCGCAGCATCCTTCACGCGCCAGGAAAGCACACAGTCCGCAGCAAGCGATGTCCGCCACTCGATGTCGGCCGTTGTATCGGTCACTGCATGAATCACGGGCGCCGTCACGTGCAGGGCTGGTTTGTCGGGCGGACGATAGGGTCCAGCCCCTTTACCGAACGGACCGGCGACGGGTACATCAACGCCGGCACCGATCTGAGAATACCGTTCATGCGTGGGTTGCAGCGCGGAGATCGGGGCCTTGCGCGTCCCAACCTGCCAAACACTATCCGCTGCACCATAGAGGTTGTAATCTGAATAAACAATCGTATCCGGCCTGTCAATCGCGACCGCTGGTTGCGTAGCACCTGCGAAGAGATTACCCGCTAAATACACGCCCGAACAACCGCTAAATACTGGTCCGTGTGCGGGGAACCGCCCATGTTCGAGGCGTACGCCTGCTGTGCCGCTCAACGCGAGTGGCGCGACGGTTTCCGCAAAGACGCAATTCAGAAACGCGACGTCCCGTCCACCGGTCACCGTCACCGGCCCGGCAAAATGGATGCGCTCGAAAACGACAGCACCCGATCCGCGTACGCGCACCGATCCAGCCAGCTCCGCCGGTTCATGGCCGCGTCCCCGGATGACGACCGGTGCGTCTTTGGATGTCGCAATGTCCATCCCGCCTGCATACGAGCCGGGTGCCAGATAGAGCGTGTCGCCGGGCCGCAGCCGGGTTGCCGCGCCCGCCGGTGTCTTCCACGCCTGCGCCAGACTCAAGCCGTCCGACTTGTCGTCCCCATCTGCCTGAACATAGAAGATGTTGGCGGTGTAGGGGTAGGAGCCGCGGTCCGAACCATCGGGCAACGCGCCCTTGAAGCGCGATGTCGCCTGAAGCCGGTAATCCCAGTTTACTGGATCGGCAAATTCAACCTCGGGTACCAGATTCGTTTCCGCAGGCAGACTGATGTTGTTCCGGGGCGTCTCAAACCCACGATGATAGTCGTTCCAGCTTCCCACAATACTGTTTGTCAAGTTATGCACATGCAGATCGCCCAGCGCGATACAATCGACAGCCCGGCCGGGTCCATCAAAGCTGTGCAAGACCCCGCCCTTGATCTGGATATAACCATCCCAAGCCCGGCACCGTTCGAGCGTTCCGGGACCGATGGCCCCGTAGAGACGGATCCCGCAGCCTGCGTGATAGCCTTCGCAGTCGCGGATGGTATCGTCGTTCACACTGAAGGCCGCGATATTTGCTCCTTCCGAAATGAACGGTGAAAAGTTCGCCCAGGCCCGGCAATGCTCGATTACGTTGCCCTTGCCGGGTTGGCGATTGCCATAGTGCGTGAACAAGGCGATGCCGCCGCCGTTGAGGAAGGCTGTACAGTTGCGGATCACGCAATCCACACCGTGACCGATCAGGATGCCCCAGACACCCCGATATCCCGGATAGGCCGGCAAGATATCGGCGCTATTAAAGCCCGTCGCCGCCAGACCGTCGATGACCACTCGCTGCGGATTTTCGAAATACAGCCCGTTCGCGCCCAAGACCGAAACAGTGTACGCTCGAGAGTCGGGAGCTCCCAACTGTGTCGTCGAGAGGTACAGTTTCCCAGCCTCGAGGTCATGATAGAAGCCGCCATGCAGGAATTCCAGATCGGTCAGGCTCACAGCCTTTACGAGCATGCTGAGCGTATCGCGTTCGTTCACGCCCTGCACGGGCCGATCAAAATCCGTCACGTAGACGAACGGGCGTCCTTCAGCCGGCTTGAATGCCGGCGCGGGCACGTCGCCGCGCAACAACACCGTACCGGGAATCGCCGCCCGAATCGTCGTCACACGGTTCGATCCACCCAGATTGTCGCGCTTGACGCTCTCAAAGTATTCACCCGGCAGGATCGTCAGCGTATCTCCTTCAGCGAGGGTGTCCACGCCTTTCTGGATCGTCTGGAATGCTTTGTCTTGCGACAACCCGTGGTGGATATCGTTGCCCTGGAGGCTGACGAAGTATTCAGCACCCTGTGCTGAAACCACTAAGGAGGTCAGCAATGCTGCAGTGACAGCGCGTGTCTTTGATTTCATTTTGAAGAGCCGGTTCCAATATATGCATCTAATTGGAGGACAATTGGTTAGAGTTTAAAAAGATCTCTCGTGAAAGGTGTTTTGCCTTCCATGAAGGAAGAGTATGCTTTATAATTATGGTTCATCAAAACAACAAAAGTAAAACACATGAAAAATGTAGCATTTCAGCCCGAGTTTCGTCAAGCACTTCGACTATTTTCCAGATAATCGGTTAGGGATCGGGCTCGGTATGCGAGCGGGTGACAGCGGATGCAAGAACGGCCGGCGAGTTTTGCTACCTGCCTCGTGTCGCGGACAGGAATGTTCGCGCTCCTGTACGATTCGTGTCGCCCCCCCCTCCCTCAGAAATTCGGGTCAGGTATCTGAAAACGCTTTCACTTCGTCCGCCGCCTCAGCAGAGGTTTCTGGCCCGGCATCGTTGTTGCTGAGTAGCAGTCCGGCAAGGTTGATGTTGCTGCTCCCGGGCAAAACGCGGTACGGTATCCGGCACCCCCCGATCCGCATACCCGTAACCCGAACGCCGTCGGGGCACGCTTGTTCGCGCCCGCCACGAAAATCTGGGCCGAATACCAAACCAATCCGGCAGTCACCACTGACATAGAACTCGCCGCTGCCTCGGCCCCATGCACCTTCGGCCACCCGCAGCCCGGCATCCGGCGCAGGTGGAATGTCCGTCTCCATCTCGCCGACAATGCCGCCGGTCAGGGTGATGTCTCGTCCGGAAATCTGGACTGCAGCGAAGCGTGTCCCCAGCGCGGAAAGATTGACTACAGAA
Source organism: uncultured Lentisphaerales bacterium (assembly GCA_964618405.1). Lineage (GTDB taxonomy): Bacteria > Verrucomicrobiota > Kiritimatiellia > RFP12 > UBA3636 > JBBQIY01. Next base: position 5,200 of record CAZUAY010000004.1, on the reverse strand, counting down.
AGCACGCGGCCGACAAACAGAACATTCGGCCGGTAAACCGGAGCGGTGAACAGGCGGTCAGTAGTGCCGATGGCCGTGTCGCCAGTCGAGGTGCATTCGTCTCCGTAGATCGAAAAATTCAAGCCGTTTTCCACGCAGAGATTGTTCGCGAGCTGGATGCGCCGGATGTTAGCACCGACATGGATACCGTATCGCGCATTGTTCTTACACAAGTTCCCGGTGATCCGGATGCGTTCGCTGGCAATGGCCGGATCCGCAACTTGATGCAACATGATCCCGTCCTCCCAGACCGAATCGCAGCACACATTGTCATCAATCACACAATCGCGACAACACCACAGCGTGATATTCTTGTCATGCGAGCGCAAAACCGTCGTGTTACGGATGATGCCGCGCTCGACACCTCCCATGCAAATGCCGTGGAGGACGGCATCGATTACGGTGACATCCTCGATGCGGATGTCCTGTATCCACTTATCGCCCGGTCCCGGGGCAGAACGGTCTCGTTCACTGCCCATAACAACGATGCCGGAAGCCGTTCGCCAGTCTTCGCTGCGCCGCAAAGAAAAGACGCCGGGGGCCGTATCGAGCTGCCCGGCCTGATTACAGTCAATGGTTCCCCGCCCGGAAAGCCGCACCCGGGAATAGCGAACCCAGATCGCGGCATGCTGCCGAGCAACGATACCGTTGGCCGAGCACAGGTAATCCAGACCGCTTCCCTCACTCAGCTCCAGCGTATCACCGTCAATGGCGACAATTTGCGCATTCCCCGCGTTTTGTCGGCGGGTCTTGCGGCCGCCACCCTGGATCGGCAGACGGTCGTCATGCACGGTGACGGTCTCGCCAACTCGATACCCGGATGCGTCCCGCACCTGGACGCGACAGTCGCCTGCGCGGACGTCTGCGGCCAGCGGCTGGATTTCCGCATCAGCCACCCGGATGGTGCCGTCAATAATTAGGTGCTGGCCTTCATGGGGCAGAATAGACCTGCGGATGACAAACAGCCCCACTGGGATAATCACCTGGCCGGCACCAGAATCGAGCGCCGCCTGGATGGCCGCAGTATCATCCGCCACGCCATCGCCCTTCGCCCCGAAAGCGGTGACGCAAGCCACGCTCGAGCAAGGTTTGAAGATAGTTTCTTGATTCGTTGTTTTCATGAATCCTTTGTGTAACTTGGTTTTTAGAGCCTACGAGCGAGCTCACTTATTTCTTCTGAAAGGTAGCAAAAAACATCGTTTTTGTCTATCCGCAATCACAGCTGCAATCACAGCGCACAGGAGTCACGCGAATTGGAGTCAGAAGCCAGTAGTCAGGAGTCAGCCCCCCTCGCGGCTGCGCCACGAACCAACCGCAACCCCGAACAGGTGCGGGTATTAGCGAGCATAGGCCGTCATCACCTTACGAACCGCCTTTGCGAGGGCTTCCATTGTTGACTTGTCGGAGAGTAACCACTCGTGCGACAGCGTCAACATACGGTTGTTACTCGAATCTTCCACCACGGTACCACTGTGAATCCGAAAGGCGTCTGTGGGTAGGTTCCAGAGCAAATGATGATAGACCGGGCCGTAGCCATAACCACAAGTCATGCCCTCGGCGGCCAACGCTTCCTGCACCTCTTTGCGCGTGTAGCCTGGCTTAAGTGCTTTTGGATCGACGAGCATTACAAAATGGTAATAACTCTGCACGTCAACATCACGTCCGCGCGCCTGTACCGTAAAGCCTGGGATGTCCTTAATCAGCTCGCTGAAATAGATGGCATTGGCATCGCGTAGCGCGGTCTGATCCTTAAGGTGTTTCAGCGCAGAACTCAGAATTACAGCACTGAACTCGAGTCCACGATAGTTGTGACAAATCAACCCAGTCTCGGGACCGATGGACGCTTGGCCTTGTTTTTGACCAGGACCGTAACCAATGTGCTTGATCCGGAAAAGTTTCTCTGCCAAAGCATCATCATTGGTTATACAAATGCCTCCCTCGCCAGAAGAGACCGTCTTTGACTGTTGGAAACTGAACGAACCAACATGACCGATAGACCCAAGTCCCTTCCCCCTCCAAACGCCACCCTGTGCGTGCGCAGCGTCTTCAATAATAGGGATACCGGTTTCATGAGAAATCGCCATAAGCTTATCCATGTCGGCCATCGAACCATACAGATGTACAGGAATGATCGCTTTCGTTTTAGGCGTGATCGCCGCGCGTACCTGTTCTGGATCAAGGCAAAGCGTGTCCGGTTCGACATCAACAAACACAGGTTTAGCACCGAGGTAAATCGCCGACATGGCCGTTGCCAACCATGTGTTACCAGGAACAATCACCTCGTCACCCACTTTAACGCCCAGAGCGTGCAAGGCACTCTCAAGGGTCACGGTGCCGTTGAACATAAAAATGCCATGACGAGCACCACAGTAGTCTGCAAACTCTTTGGAGAATTCCTGTTCGCAGGAACCGTTAAACGACCACTTTCCGCTCAGATAAACTTCCTTCAGCCGTTCTGCCGTCTTCAGGTCAGTTAGAGGCCAAGGCTTCAGAGATTTTTTCACTGAATCGGTAACAGCCACTGCACCGCCGTTGATTGCCAATTTGTCAGATGTCATAAAGTAAATTTCCTGTTTGTGTGTTCATGTTTTTTGCTTGAACTGCCACGCATTATAAGCTATAAACAAGGACAGTTCAATTCACCGATATTGCTAACTGTTTATCAATCTTGCTTTATCTTACTTATTGGAGGACACCCTGTCTTCACGTCAGACATGCTTAAATCATGCGACCAGCATCTTGCTGGCCGCGCCAGAACACTGGCGTTTCGTTTGTTCTGCGCTACCGCATGCGGAGCGCCCTCTACAGCAAGCCACCTATTCTCGCTGGGTTGACACACATCAGCACACGCATCAACAGCGGGAGATTCTGTTCTGTATCGAGGGCGATACCTATCAGCACTTCGGTGGGAAGATCTACCCGTGCCGTCCAGGCACCGTTTTTTTGTTTGATGAAAACGAAGCGCATGCCGTCGAATATCCTCAAGACAATGCATCTTTCAAGCACATCTGGATCATGCTTTTGACTCATGATGCAATTGTCAGCATCTACAGTCGCCAGAACGGTCAGGTAACCGACCAGCGAAATCAGCCTGTTGTATTCAACAAGGTAGACCGCGATGCGTTGATCCGGGCGTGGGACCAAGCAGAATCTCCTCCGGACTGGATGCCTGCTGAACTGTGCCGCACAGTCCTCCAAACAGCCATTTTTTCGTTGCTCTTTCGCGCCATGACAAAATGGCAGTCTAAGACTGACAACGCCGGACGTGTCCGTCGACATCAAGACATTGTCGCCGCGATTCAACGCCATATCGAAACGCATCTCGCTGAATCTGAGGACTTAGATGCTTTGGCTCACCTCTCAGGCTATAGTAAGTTTCATTTTTCCAGAGTGTTCAAAAAATGCACGGGACAGACCGTACATGAATTGATTAACCAATGCCGAATCGATCACGCCCACTCCTTGCTAGAAGCCGGGGAACCGTGCAAGGCAATCGCCAGCGAACTCGGATTTTTGTCGCCAGCGGCCTTCTCCAACTGGCGCCGTCAACATCATCTGTAAATTACATCGTGCGCTGCCGCGCGGCGGGACAGATGTTTCCCCACGTCCTCAGATCCCCCAGACCTATCCAATCCGGTCAATCCTGTTCAGCCATGTTAGAAAAACCAAGCCCATGCCTCCAACACTCGCTCCTCCGCATGAGATAAATCCTGCCGCTCCCATCGCCTTATCCTGGCGATCAGGTTAGGGCTTGCACCGGTTGCGCAGGATCTCTTTAAAAAATAAAAACAAGGGTCAGGCGTGAATGGCGCTAAAAACGCTGTACTCTTGATCGGTTTTGGTGTGATTTCCTGATGGGGTTACGAAGGTTACAGTCTTGCTAGTGCAGCTTTGAACAGGAGGGCGAGTCCTGCTGTTTCCGAAGGCGGTAGGTAGTCCGAAAGTTCATTGCTGATTTGCTCGTTAGAAAGTGTGCTGACGTATGTCTGGATAAAGCCGTAGAATTCGCTGCATGTCCGACCGAGAAAGTAGTCCCTTTTCTTGACAAACGATGAGTAGTCGGGTTTTAAGAGTCTAGATTTTAGTGTGGCTTCGTCGGGTTTTGCCTTCATCTGAAGAAGGAACCAGATATCATAGATGTCGCGAATCAGACGTCGCTCGTTCCATGCGGCCATCTTGTTCGCCAGCGCGACGTTTGTGCTAACGACATGAATGATCCGAGGGGGGAGATTGAATTGAGAGGAAAAGAGGCGAGTGGACAAAGTCGTGGTTTCGATATCCATTGCGACTTTGGATTCGATCTGTATGCTTATCTTTTCCACGGTTAGTACCACGCGCAGGCACTTAGAGTTGAGCGAATAGTCAAGTTCAGCCCCGTCAATGGAGCGTAGGCAGGTGAGGATTTCGTCAACGATGTCTTTCTTGGATTTATAGGGCACGAATACATAGTCGAGATCGTTCGTGAGCCGTGGAGATCCCAGTACGCGCAAAACCATACCTCCGCGCAGCACCGCTTTCTTGTTAAACTTTTGTGCGAACAAATCCAATACCTGAGCGAGTAATTGTTGTTCCTTCTCGATCATGGGCGTCTCCAGTGGCGGTTGAAGAATGACACAAATCGTGTGTCGTATGCTTTTAGGTAGCGTTCAATCCTATCGAAGTCCAGCCCCGTAAGGTTGATATCGGTGTCGGGGTCGAAGGAAAAACGTCGACCGCGGTAGGTGAAATAGCAGACATCAAGAAATGCCTTTTCTGGCGTTGCAATCCGTTCCCCTACGACGACGGAAAATCCGAAGTAGAGATGGGGACTGATGCTGAGGTGTTCGATTGTTCCAAGCTTGCAGCGATAGGTGCGTGGACGCCCCACCTTAACCGCCTGAACTCGGCGGGCTGGGATGGATCCTATGAGGATTTTACTGGCGAGCACAGTGCCAGTAGAAATATAGGCATTCGGTTCTATTCGGCAGCTGATGGCTGTGAGCGTTGCTTCCGGTGTCGCATAGATGCCGCGTTTCACCTTGATCAGTGTTCCGTTACCCACCATTTCGGCTACGGTTCGATAGAGTGTTGGTTCTGTGTTTTCATCCAGTGCAGCCTTCAGGTCGGGAAGGGTGAAGACACAGTTCAGTTCTTTACTCCACCGCACGACTGTCTTGTATTT
>CAZUAY010000003.1:0-32225 GCA_964618405.1 uncultured Lentisphaerales bacterium | reverse complement strand
GGCATTCCGTAGTACTAGCGACTAGCCACTAGCGACTAGCGACTGTAATCGGTCAGGCACAGCCCCCTGTGCCTGACCGATTACTAGGCTAGAGTAATCTAGCATCAGGCGAAGACAAGATCGCCAAAACATTCAGGCAGATGGAAGTTTAGTTCCGAGACGGGTGACCATGTGGCCCAGTGTGGGTACGCTTTATCTCCGCCGCACTTATAGAAATTAGCTTGCCAGTGTTGCCCGGAAAGCGTTCCCAATGGACCCGCGTAAGCCTCAAACAGCGCCATGGGTATGCTCCAACCGTTACCCCAGTCAATCGGATCAACGATTGTCGGATCAACGACTGCGGGCAAGGAGTGCCAGATCTTGACTTCTTTGGCCCACTCAGGTGTGACCTTCTGCCATTTTTTAAAACCGTTGGGGGTGCGCGTAGGATCCTCGATGTAATAGAGGAGCATCGTACCCCCCGCATTGACCTCGAAGTTAAAATAACCTTTATCGGGGCGAGGACGCACGAAAAACTCCGTGCAACTGTCGCCGCAGACGGATGACTGATACTCCGTCTGAACCGAGCGCACATAGCGGTCAGCCACCTGGAAGCGAATGAAAAGATGTGTGTCGTTATGCAGCACGCGAAAGCGGGCGTCGGGCCGATGATCACTTGATTTTTCGAGAAAGTTGCTGATTCTGCCCAGTTCGGCCTTGGACCAAGGTGGCTGATCGAAGGTGGTTTCAAATCCGATTGAGCTTTCAACTTGATTGACAGTATAGCGAGGTTTCATTTTTTTCTTTCGTAGTAGCGAGTAGTGAGTGCTGGCAGCGAATCAGCGGCCGCGTTTTTCCGGAGGAACCCAGTCGATAGGAAGATGTAGCATCGCACGGAAAATTCCGTTGCTGACGTGGAAGAGCATGATAAAGCCGATCGTGTAAGAGGCGATAATTAGTTTGCCAGCTCCTTTAATACCAAACCCGCTGGCAAACCCAGCACAGAGGGTAGCGACCAGTGCTCCGCTGGAGATGACGATGCGCCAAAGATTACCTGCTGTTCCCTGCATGGAGTCGTGCAGGGAAGCGTCCATGTGCCCGGCACCCAGCATCAACATGTGGACGAATCCGAGCAGGGTGCTGATAAACACCAGAAAGCTCACAGCATAGCCGGAGCTGACAATCGTGGCGGCAACTTTGTCGCCAAGGGTGGCTTCGTGCGAGAGGTAGAGTGCTCGGCTACGTTTGATTGTGGTTTCGGCAACACCATAGGCCCAGCGTTTCTGCTGACGAAACAGATCCTGTGGCGTGTGGGGTACTTCACAGTCGCAGATCACGTCTGGGCAGTAGGCGATACGGTAACCGTGAGTAAAAAATCGAAAACTAAGATCGATGTCCTCAATCATAGTGCTGGTTTCCCATCCGTTCATCTCGACCATAGCCTTCCGTTTAATGAGCATGGCGGAGCCACACAAAAAACAGGTTTTCATAAAGCGGCTGAACAGCGGAAGCATGACGAAATGGGTCACGTTGACGACACCCGCACCGAGAAGGGTTGTCAGGCTTTCGTGTACCCCAGTGATGTGCCAGCGAGCCTGTACGGCGGCAAGGCTGGGGTCGGCAACGGCATGCGCGACCAGTCGGCGCAGAAAATGCGGTTCCGGCAAGAAGTCGGAATCCATGACCAGGATGTATTCGCCGGTGGTGTATTCGTTGACATGGTTCAAATTTCCGGATTTGAAGCCGATCCGGTTTGTGCGGCGCAGGACTTTGACGCGTGGGTGGTTTTCCGAAAAGTGGTCGATTTCCTGCATCACATTCGGATTGTTGCTGTCATCTCCCAGCAGGATCTGAAGTTTGTCTTCGGGATAATCAAAAACCAGACAGCAACGGGCGCAGTCGAGTGCGACGAGTTCGTTGCGCGAGGTAATCTGGACCGTCACGCTGGGCAATTTCTCATCCAGCAAGGGTGGCGCGGCTTTTTTTCGGCGTGAGGTCAGGACAGCAATCAACGTGCTGACCAGGTAGATAATTGAAATCACGGTAACCAGAGAAAACAAAATTTTCAATAATTGTTCAATGACTTCACTCAGTATATGCATGGCGGAACGGCTCTCGCCGACTTAACGTTATGGACACCGATCAGATAGACAACAAATTGCTAGCATACTCAAAACAGAAACCGCTTTCATAGAACCCTTAAACACAAAAAGGGCGGGATCAACAATCCCTGCCCTTTGTTTTCTGCGACTTATTCTAGCGGCGGCCTCTTAGCTTGCCGTGCTTCAAGAACCCATCGTAATTTCGCATCACGAGGTACGACTCAACTTGGCGGAGCGTATCGAGGGCAACACCCACGATGATGAGCAACGAGGTCCCACCGAAGAAGCCTGCCATCATGGGCGGAATCTTAACTTCTGATGAGAGGATCGTTGGCAGCACCGCGATGATCACAAGACCAATCGCACCGATGAAGGTCACGCGTGTCATGGTCAAGTCAAGGAATTCGGCGGTCGGAAGTCCTGGACGGATACCAGGAATATAGCCGTTACTCCCCTTCAGATCATCCGCAATTCGAACCGCATGGAACTGCGTGGCAACCCAGAAGAACGAGAAGAAGATAATGCACAACGCATAGCAAATCAGAAAAACAGGACCCGTTGAATTCTTGAGATGGGCTCCGAAACTCTGCAGCCAGCTCAGCCACGAAACATTCACTCGGCTAAAGAGCCAGCCGAGGGCCTGGAGAATCGGACCCGCGAAGATGATCGGCATGACGCCAGCATAGTTGACGCGCAGCGGCATGTAGGTGTTCTGTCCACCGGTGGCACGGTTGCCGACGGAGCGGCGTGCGGTGTGGATGGGAATCCGGCGAATGCCTTGCGTGATGGCGATCGTGCCAGCAAAGACGGCGAAGGCCAATGACAGCAGAAACACAAGATGAAAGAAGTTGAATTGCGCGGCAACACCACCGGAAGGAATGAACTTGATGGCAGCGGAATAGATGGCCTGCGGCAGACGGGCGCAGATATTAATCATAATGATCAGGGAGATACCGTTGCCGACACCGCGCTCCGTGATCTGTTCGCCCAACCACATCGTCAGCATCGTAGCAGCGGTCATGGTCAATACGGTCAGAATTTCGAAAGGAAGGCCTGGATACGCGACGATTTGTGCGCCACCGATGCCCATTGAACCCGGATTTTCCAGTAGCTTCGCGATACCGAAAGCTTGGCCTGCGCAGAGGACAAGCGTTAAATAACGCGTCGTCTGATTCAGCTTCTGGCGCCCGGTCTCGCCCTCACGCGACATGCGTTCGAGCGCGGGAACCATCGCGGTCATCAACTGGATGATAATGGACGCGGAGATGTAGGGCCAGATACTGAGTGTACCGACGGCGCAACGCGAAAGCGCACCACCCGTAAAGAGATCGAAGGTGCCCATGACGCCACCGTTGGCCGTTTCGTTGGCCTGCCGGATGAGATCGGTAAGTGCGCCGGCGTTAACGCCAGGTGTCGGGACAATCGAGATGACACGACAGATGAAAACAAGGCCAAGGGTAAAGAGAATGCGGCTTCTGAGCTCTTTTATATTCCAAATATTTCTAAAAGTGGACATGGGAACTGTTTCCGGATGTTAGTTGAAAAAAAAGAACATGTCCGCCCCGTGACGGGGCGGACATCGACTGAATCAAGCGACGACTTCGCAAGTCCCGCCCAGCGCTTCGATCTTGGCTTTAGCGGCTTCACTGAAGCCGTTGGCCTTGACGATGAGGTTTTTGGCTTCAAGCGTTCCCTTCGCGAGCACCTTGAAACCGCCGTTGTCGAACTTACGAACGATGCCGAGGGTCAAGAGCGCAGCAGCGTCCACGACGCAACCTTCCTCAAACGCGTTAAGCGTAGAGAGGTTGATGGCGGTGAAAGCGATGCGGGAGGGGTTTTTGAAGCCACGTTTGGGCAGACGACGCAACAGCGGCATCTGGCCACCTTCGAAGTTCACCTTACGCTTATGGCCTTTGCGAGCCATCTGGCCTTTGGTGCCTTTACCGGAAGTTCCGCCCTTGCCGGAGGATTTACCACGGCCGAGACGCTTAGACTTATAGTGTGAACCCGGGGTTGAATAGAGTGATGATAGATCCATGGTACTCCTTATGGGTTGGCGCGCTCAGCGCGGATCTGCTCTGCGGTGCGAAGCTGGGAGAGAGCGTCAAACGTAGCTTTCACCACATTGAGTCTATTCTTCGAGCCCTGGCTCTTCGCGAGAATGTCTTGGTAGCCCGCCATTTCGAGAACGGCACGCATGCCGCCACCGGCAATGACGCCAGTACCTTCAGAGGCTGGCATCAACAGAACACGGCCACCGTCGCACTGACCAGTAACGGTGTGCGGAATGGTCTTTTCCTTCATGGTGACGTGCACCAGGCTACCCTTGGCAGCTTCGGTACCCTTGCGGATCGCCTCGCTAACCTCGTTGGCCTTGCCGAAGCCCAGTCCGACGCGTCCTTTGCGGTCACCCACAACAACCACGGCACTGAAGCTGAAGCGGCGGCCGCCCTTGACGACCTTGGCGCAGCGGTTAACGAAAACGACGTCCTCCTCGAATTCGGGAGTTTCCTGCTTTTTGTCATCGTAAGCCATTATACAGCCTCCTCTTCTTCGCGGAGCTTAAGACCTGCGTCCAAGGCGGCTTCGACAACCTCCTTGACGCGTCCATGATAGCGGAATCCGCCACGATCGACCACTACGAGCGAGATGCCCTTAGCCTTCGCCGCTTCGGCCGCCTTTTCGCCGACAACCTTAGCGGTTGCGACGTTGAGTTTTGCATCCATGCCCATGCTGGTGGTCGACGCGAGCGTGCTGCCGGCGTCATCGTCGATAAACTGCACGTTGATGTGCGCGTTCGAGACGAAGACGGCCATGCGAGGGCGAGCGGCCGTTCCTTGCACCTTCTGACGAAGGCGCTTATGGCGGCGGATGCGAAAGTTTTTTCGATTTTCGAGCTTCATATTGAAAAATTCCTATTAAGCGACGGTCTTGCCTTCCTTGCGGCGGACCTTCTCGCCTGTGTAGCGAATACCCTTGCCCTTGTAGGGCTCTGCAGGGTAGTAGGAGCGAACGTCAGCCGCGACGCGGCCCACGAGTTGCTTATCCGTACCCTCAATCAGGATCTTGACGCCGCCGGGCTGAACGACGACCGTAACACCAGCTGGAACCTTATATTCCTTAGCGTTCGCAAAGCCCAAGTTGAGCATCAAAGACGAACCTTTCAGTTCGGACTTAAAGCCGACGCCCTCGATATCGAGGGACTTCTTGTACCCTGTGGAAACGCCGATGACCATATTATTGATCAGGGTTCGCGCGAGGCCATGGAAGGACTTGCAAGTGCGTGATTCGTTGGCGCGGGAGACCTTCATGATCGTCCCTTCGACAGCCGCGCTGATGCCCGCAGGCATGGTGTATGAAAGCTCGCCCAGTTTGCCCTTGACCGTCACGGCGGAATCCTTAACGGAAACCGTCACGCCGGACAAGATTTGGATGGGGTTGTTACCTATTCTTGACATGTGTAATTCCTTCCTACCAGACGCTGCAGATGATTTCCCCCCCGAGCTTGCGACGGCGAGCTTCAACGCCCGACATCACGCCGCTGGAGGTGGAGATGATTGCAACACCGAGGCCGCCCAGTACCCGCGGAACTTCCTTCCATCCGCAGAATCGACGGAGGCCAGGCTTGGATTCGCGGCGGATGCCACGGATAACCGGCTTTTCGTCTTGGTTGTACTTGAGCGCAACTCTCAGAATCTTCTTGGTATCGCCCTCGACTTCGAAGTCCGAGACGTAGCCCTCTTCTTTGAGAACTTTGACGATATCCGATTTCATGCGCGACGACGGCATCTCGATGATTTCGAGACCTGCGCTTTGGGCATTGCGGACTCGGGTAAGCATGTCCGCGATTGGATCTGACCAACTCATAATTCAGTAACTCCTTTCTCTACCACGACGCCTTGGTGACGCCTGGGATCTGCCCGTGAACTGCGAGTTCGCGGAAGCAGATGCGGCAGAGCTTGAACTTGCCCATATAGGCGTGGGGACGGCCACAGCGACCACAACGAGTGTAGCCTCGGACCTTAAACTTGGGCGTGCGCTTCGCCTTGGCGATAAGTGATTTCTTTGCCATTGCTGATGCTCCGATTAGCGGCCCATGAAGGGCATACCAAGCAGGGTGAGAAGCTCACGGGTCTGCTCGTTATTCTTGGCCGTTGTTACGACCGTTATGTCCATGCCCTGCTCAGGTGCGCCGTGGCGGCTGAGGTCGATCTCCGGGAAGATCGTCTGCTCCTTGAGGCCCATGGTGTAATTGCCCCTTCCGTCGAAGCCCCGAGTAGGGACGCCGCGAAAGTCGCGAACGCGAGGGAGCGTTGAGTTGATGAAGCGGTCGAGGAAATCATACATCCTCGCGCCTCGCAACGTCACTTTAGCTCCGATGATCATGCCTTCGCGGAGCTTAAAGTTAGAGATACTCTTCCTTGCTGGGCACAACGCCGGCTTCTGCGCGGTGATCTTCGTTAGGTCTTCGATCACAGCCTTCTGCGCGTCTTTATCGACGATGCCGAACGCCATGTTCACGACGACCTTTTGCAGCTTGGGTACGAGCATCACGTTTGTAATCCCGAACTTCTCACGAAGCGCGGGAACTACTGTCTCCTGATACTTTTGCTTAAGATTTGCCATTGCTCTTTATGTCCTTATTCGAAACGGTGCCCGGTACCTTTTGCAACGCGGACGGATTTTCCGTCTTCGCGAACGCGCGAGATGCGGACGCCCTTCTTGGCCTTCGGGTCATACGGCATCAGGTTCGACATGTGTATCGGAGCCGGAATATCCAGTATCTTGCCCTCTGGGAACTGCTGCGACTTGCGCAGTGTTTTCTTTACAAGGTTGAGACCTTCGACAACCGCCCTCTGCTTCTTGATGTCAATCGCGAGGACTTTGCCTGTTTTACCCGCGGATGATCCCGCGTTGACGATCACAATATCGTCTTTTTTAATTCTGCTAACGCTCATGTTACAGCACCTCCGGCGCAAGCGAAATGATCTTGGTGTAGTTCATATCCCGAAGCTCTCGTGCAACGGGGCCGAAAATACGCGATCCAACTGGATTCTTCTTGGCGTCCACAATTACGCAGGCGCTGTTGTCAAACCGAATGTAGGATCCGTCAGCTCGGCGGATTGGGTAGCCCGTGCGGACGATAACCGCAAGGCAAACCTGGCCTTTTTTGATGACGCCATTGGGTTGCGCTTCCTTAACGGCTACGCGAATGAGGTCACCAACGTATGCATACTTCTTCTTCTGGCCAAGGACACGGAAGCAACGCACGCGGCGTGCGCCACTGTTGTCCGCAACAGCCAAATCAGATTCTTCTTGGATCATTGCTTGCCCCCTTCGGCTTCGACTATGGAAGCCATCTTCTCGGCTTCGGCTAAGGAAGCCATCCTCTCGACCTTCACGAGACGCCAACGCTTCAGGCGGCTCAGCGGACGGCATTCTTGGATTTCCACGGAATCGCCGACGGCTGCTTCATTCTTCTCGTCATGCGTGTGCATCTTCTTGGCCGCAACGAGTTGCTTGCCGTAGATGGGGTGGTGATACCGGCGCTCGACGAGGACGACGATCGTCTTGTCACCGCTCTTGCTCACGACCTTGCCCTTGCGGGTCTTCCGGATGCCACGCTCCGATACGGTATTTTCTTGCTCAGTCATTATTCTTGATCTCCCGTTCGCGGATCACCGTCTGCATGCGTGCTACCTCGCGGCGCACCGTGCGGATCTTGAGCGGTTGCGTTGAACCGTCAGCCGCAGCCTTCTTGACCTTCATGCCGAGCATTTCTTTCTCGGACTCTTGTATCAGGGCACGGATTTCCTCTGACGAATTTTCGCGGATTTGCTTGATTTTCATCGGTGTAACTCCTTATGCCTGTTCATTTCTGCTGATGAGGACTGTGGGGATTCCGAGCTTGCCAGCAGCAAGGCGCATGGCCTCACGTGCTATGCTATCGGGCACACCCGCCAGTTCAAACATGATCGTTCCAGGGCGAACGACGGCGACCCAAAATTCCGGGTTACCCTTGCCCTTACCCATGCGGACTTCGATCGGCTTCTTGGAAACCGGCTTGTCCGGGAAAATTCGGATCCAGAGCTTACCACGACGCTTCATGCTGCGGTTAATCGCGATACGGCAGGCTTCAATCTGAACGGCCGTGATCCACGCACGATCCATGGCCTTGAGGCCAAAATCGCCCTGCGATAGCTCTGTGTTAGATGTTGCAAAGCCTGAACGGCTTCCACGTTGAACCTTACGGTACTTAACGCGTTTAGGCATTAGGGGCATGTGATCTTCTCCCTCTGTTAGTCTTCATCGGCTGATAATCGTCTTTCTTGCAGATCCAGACCTTGACGCCAATGATGCCCGCCGTGGTGTTGGCTTCCGCGAAGCCGTAGTCGATGTTTGCGCGAAGCGTATGGAGCGGCACTTTGCCCTCCTTCATCCACTCTGCGCGTGAAATTTCGGCACCATTAATACGACCCGAAGCGTGGATTTTGATCCCATCAACACCCAAGTCCATGGCCACTTTTTGAGCTCGCTTCATGGCGCGCTTAAGGGCTACACGGCGGAGGATCTGCTGGGCAATTCCCTCGGCGACGAGCTGGGCATTAGCATCTGGATCGCGCACTTCCGTGACTTCGATATAGATCTCTTTTCCAGTACGCTTCGAGAGTTCTTCGCGTATCTTGTTGATGTCTTCGCCCTTTCGGCCCATAACGACCCCAGGACGTGCTGAATGTACGTTGACACGCACGCGATTCGCATAACGCTCGATTCTGATCTGAGACACCGCGGCATTGGCCAGGTGCTTCATGATGAGCTTGCGAATCATGCAATCCTCAGCGAGAAGATCGCCAAAGCTGCGCTTGTCCGCAAACCAGCGTGAACGCCAGTCCTTGTCGACTGCGATGCGGAACCCAATAGGATTTACTTTCTGACCCAAGGCTTACTCCTTATTCTCTTCCGTCACTCAGTACCACAGTGATGTGGCACGTCTGTTTTTCAATCGGACTGGCTGAACCGCGTGCGCGGGGCCAGTAACGGCGCATGCTTGCGCCTTCGTCGAACACGGCCTTGAGGACAACCAGTGTGTCCACGTCGAGACCGGCGTTGTGGCTCGCATTCGCGGCCGCCGACTTGATCGTCCTGCTGAGCAGGGCTGCCGCCTTGCGGGGGCTGAAATCCGTGATCTTCAGCGCCTCGGCTACTTTCTTACCCTGTATTGCACGGGCAAGATCGCGACCTTTGGACGCCGATAGTCGGACGTTTCTACAGATGGCTTTGACTTCCATTTACTTCACCTGATAATTATTTAGAGACTTTCTCGGTCGTCGAACCATGCTTACGGAACGTACGCGTCGGGGAGAATTCACCGAGGCGGTGCCCGACCATATTTTCCGTTATGAAGATAGGTAGGTGCTGCTTACCGTTGTGGATGGCAAACGTGTGGCCGACGAATTCGGGAACGATCATGGAGCGACGTGACCATGTTTTGATCGGCATCTTGCGGCCCGATCGGTTCATCGCATCGACCTTCTTGTAGAGACAGTCCTCGACATAAGGACCTTTTTTAATTGAGCGTGCCATTGGTTACTTCGTCCTCCGCTTAAGAATAAAACGACTTGAGGCCTTACGCGGGTTGCGCGTCTTGCCGCCCTTGGCGAGCTTGCCCCAAGGTGAAACAGCGGGTCCGCCACCGGAGGTGCGACCTTCGCCACCACCCATCGGATGGTCAACTGGGTTCATCGCGACACCGCGCACCGTCGGACGAATGCCCAACCAGCGTTTGCGTCCCGCCTTGCCGAGTACGATCGCACCGAAATCGCCGTTGCCGACTTGTCCGATGGTCGCCATGCAGGCGCCCAGAAACTGGCGTTGCTCGCCCGAAGGCAACTTGAGTGTGACCACGTTATCCGCGCGAGCCAACACTTGAGCACCGACACCGGCAGAACGAACAATCTTGCCGCCGCGACCTGGAACCAACTCGACGTTGTGTACCATCTGTCCGAGGGGGATCTTCTGGAGCGGAAGGCAATTGCCAACCGTGGCTTCTGCATCGGGGCCAGCCAGCACTTTCATACCGACTTTGAGATTTTCGGGTGCCAATATGTAGCGCTTTTCGCCATCGGCGTAGGCCAGAAGGGCAATGTTTGCCGAGCGATTAGGATCATACTCGATCGCCTGAACAACAGCCGGTATCCCGACCTTGCTGCGAGCGAAATCGATCATGCGGTAACGCCGCTTGTGTCCGCCACCGCGGTGACGAATGGCGATGCGGCCTGCGCTGTCGCGGCCGGCACTTCGCTTTGTGGCCTTGGTAAGCCCCCTCTCGGGTTTGTCCTTCGTGATCTCCTCGAAGGTCGAAGTCGTCGCGAAACGGCGACTCGGCGTATAAGGTTTGTAAGATTGAATTCCCATGAATTTACTCCGTAACGTTAGCGGGATCGATTGCGATTACAGCAGATCGATCTTGTCGCCCTGCTTCAGCGTGACAATGGCCCGCTTCCAGTCCTGGCCCTTAACCGTGCGGCGATTGCGCAGCACTTTGGTCTTGCCGAGGTAATTTTGCGTATTGACCGCAAGGACCGTAACATTGAAGAAATCTTGAACAGCTTTCTTAATCTCGATCTTGTTGGCGGCCCTGGCGACGTGCAGCATGTAGCGATTCTGCTCCTCCTGCATCGTCGTCCCTTTTTCCGTGACCATCACGGCTTTGAGTATGTCGTTGGTGTGCTTCATGACACGATCTCCTCATTCGTCTCGCCCGTAAGGCGGGGCTTTAATGCTTCCCATGCAGCGCGCGTCACGACAACCGCAGGATAACGGAGCATCTGATAGACGCCGCAGTTGCGAGCCGTGGACACTTCCACACCGGGAAGGTTGCGTGCGGAGAGAAGAAGATTCTCATCAACCGCCAACGTCACCACAAGCGCAGAAGGCGCTCCGAGAGCCACAAGCATCTTCACGAGCTCGCTCGTCTTCGGTGCCGCCATGCTCAGGTCGTCAACAATCATCAGGCTTCCATCAGCAATACGCTCGCTGAGAACGCGACGAAATGCCAGACGGGTCACCTTCTTGTTGACTTTGATGGAGAAGTCGCGAGGGTGAGGACCAAAGGCCACGCCACCACCACGCCAAACCGGAGACTGCCGATAACCGGCGCGTGCACGGCCTGTTCCCTTTTGCTTCCAAGGCTTCTTGTTCGAACCAGCAACCTCGCCCTTGCGTAGGGTCGATGCTGTTCCGGCGCGAAGCGCTGCCGCGCGGCCAACAACGGCATCGCGGACCGCTTGGTCACCTCGGTCGAGAACCATGGACTCATCGGCGATTTCAACGCCGCCTGCCTCTTGGCCATTGCGGCCAAACATCTTAATCGTTGCCATTACGCCTTCACCGCCTTCTTAATTGCCTTGCGTACGATGACAATCCCGCCGATAGGACCTGGAATCGCTCCTCGGATGAGAAGAAGATTCAGCTCAGGACGCACCTGCACAATGGCGAGGTTCTGTGTCGTGATCTGCCGTGCTCCCATGTGACCGGACATTGGATGTCCCTTTCGCACGGAACCTGGATCCTGGCACATGCCGATGGAACCCGGGCGACGTTTGACGTGACCACCGTGGGTCATCGGTCCGCAATGGAAACCCCAGCGCTTCATGACGCCAGCAAATCCGCGGCCTTTGCTCGTTCCGATGACGTCGACATAGCCGACTCCATCAAAGATCGAGACGCCGATAAGATCGCCTGCCTTCACCTGATCGCTTTTTTCTGCCTTAAATTCGCGAAGAACGCGAACAGGCGTTGTAAGGCCCGCTTTGGCGCAATGCGCCACCTCTGCCTTCGACAGGCGTGAGGCCTTTTGCGGTGCCCAGCCGAGCTGCACGGACTCATAGCCGTCGTTCTCGACTGTCTTAATTTGTACCACGGGACAAGGTCCCGCTTCGATGACCGTGACAGGGACTCGGACGCCGTCCTTGTCCCAAACCTGGGTCATACCAACTTTCTTTCCTATCAAGCCTTCCATGACGGATTCCTCTAGATCTTGATGGTGATGTCCACGCCTGCGGGAAGGTTGAGCTTCTTCAGCTCATCGACCGTCTTCGCGGTGGGACCCACAATGTCGAGCATGCGCTTATGTGTGCGCATTTCGAACTGGTCCATAGACTTCTTGTCCACATTCGGGCTACGGTTAACCGTAAACCGCTCGATGCGTGTTGGTAGCGGAATGGGCCCGACAACCTGGGATCCCGTACCACGCGCTGTTTCGATGATCTCCGTCACAGCTTGGTCTAAGACCCTGTGATCGTAAGCCTGCATCCGAATTCTTATGCGTTGACTCTGCATTACATCGTTACCTGTTCAATATTGCTTCCTTGACTGCCCTTGGCACCACGGCAAAAAGTTCTGGTTCCATGGAGTAGGAAGCCCTGCCCCTGGAAAGCGAACGGATCGCCGTTGAGTAACCAAATAGCTCTGCCAGTGGTAAATCCGCTTTGACAACTTGCATGTCACCACGCATCGTCATCTCACGAACCTGTCCCCGGCGCCCGTTCATATCGCCCATGAGGTCACCGGTACATTCCGGTGGTGCCACAAGCGCGACTGACATTATCGGCTCGAGCAATTCCGGTCCCGCCGCTGTTGCGGCTTCTCGGAATGCCATGATCGCCGCAGTGCGGAACGCCATCTCGGTTGCAGAATCATGATCCACGATTCCTCCTCCGGTGATGCGGACTATGACATCCTGCATCGGATAGCGGGCCAAAACACCCGTGATGATCGCATCCTGAACGCCTTGCTCGATCGACGTCCAGAATTCAGGCGGCACGGTGTTCCGGGGTGGTTTAACCTCGATGCGGTTACCCTTTCCTCGCGCCCCCGCGGACACGTGGAGTTCCACGGTCGCCGCCTGGCGTTTGCCTCCGAATTCGCGGTCGAACGTATGACGTGCGCTTGCGCTTCCGGAGACGGTCTCGTAGTAGGAGACCATTGGCTTGCCTGCGTTGGCTGGCACTTTAAATTCCCTCAGGAGTCGATCCCGAAGTATTTCTAAGTGCAGCTCACCCATGCCGCTCATAATCGTCTGCCCAGTCTCACCATCGATCCGGACGCGACAGGTGGGATCTTCGTCGGTCAGCAACGCGAGCGCTGCTTCTAACTTGTCCTTGTCTGCCCGGCTCTTCGGTTCGATTGCCATGAACATGACGGGTTCAGGAAACTCAATTCGGTCGAGTGCGATCTGCGCTTGTTCAGAACAGAACGTATCGCCCGTAGTAAACTTCCCGAGGCCAGCGATCACGCCAATCTCTCCACTAAAAATTGCATCCGTGTCCGTATGGCTGTTGGAATGCATCCGGATCAGCCGTCCCACACGTTCTCTCACTTTCGTTCTCGGGTTATAGATGTTCATGCCCTTGCGGAGCACACCAGAATAAACCCTCACGAACAACAGGCGACTCAGATAGGCATCTGCAGCCACCTTAAAAATTAATCCTGATAGCGGCTCGGCATCGTCTGCCAAGCGCGTGACCGTCTTGTCGGTCTTTAAATCGATTCCTTCCACCGCGGGAACATCCAGCGGTGACGGCAAATACCGAACCACTGCATCGAGCAGGGGCTGTATGCCACTATTTTTGAGAGCGCTTCCACAAAGTAACGGTACAATCTTCCCAGCGACTGTCGCACGGCGCAACGCCGCATGCATCAATTCTTCGCTCACCTCACCGCCACCGAGAAACACATCGCCCATCTCTTCGTCGACTTCTGCAATGGCTTCGATCATCGCCAGTCGTTTGGCTTTCGCTTCATCCAACGCCTCAGCCGGTATTTCCGACTCAACAGGATGTTCGCCATGATCCGTCACACTGAACGTGATTGCCTTCATCGTGATCAGATCAACCGTACCGATGTACGTTTCTGAAGCACCGAGCGGCATCTCGAGCGGGACAGCATTGGATCGCAGTCTCTCGCGGATCTCGCCAACAACGCGGTCGAAATTCGCACCCATGCGATCCATCTTGTTGATGAACGCAACTCGCGGTACCTCGTAGCGGTTGGCCTGCCTCCAAACCGTTTCGGATTGCGGTTGGACGCCTCCAACTGCACAGAACACGCCTACCGCGCCATCGAGAACTCGAAGCGATCGTTCCACCTCAACGGTGAAGTCGACGTGCCCCGGTGTGTCGATCAAGTTTACCTGTCTGCCAAGCCATTCGCATGTCGTGGCTGCTGAAGTAATCGTGATCCCTCTCTCGCGCTCTTGAAGCATCCAGTCCATCGTCGCGGTGCCCTCATGGACTTCCCCGAGTTTATGAACGATGCCCGCGTAGTAAAGTATTCTTTCTGAAACTGTCGTCTTTCCGGCATCGATATGGGCGATGATTCCGATGTTCCGTACATCACAAAGCGCATGCATACGAACCGCGTTTTGCGCTTCGTCCTTGCTCTTGCCTTTTGATGACACATCGATCGCCATTACGAAAACTCCGAAAAAATTACTACTTGAATTGTCAAAGAACCACCCAGGCCGTCACACGACGGTCCCGCAGCCAGATTGATGCACCGCGGCTTTAGAAACAGTCAGCGTCAACTTACCATGCGTAATGCGCAAAGGCTTTGTTCGCCTGAGCCATCTTATGCGTGTCGTCGCGCTTCTTGATGATATTGCCCTGATTGTTGTAGGCATCGAGAATCTCCAGCGCGACAGCCTTAGGCATGCCAACACCGCGACGTCCAGATGCATACATCGTCAACCAGCGCAGGGCAAGCGCAAGCTGGCGGTTCGGCTTAATCTCAACAGGAACCTGGTAGGTTGATCCACCAACACGGCGGCTCTTGACCTCGACACGGGGCTTCATGTTATTGACGGCCTTATTCACGACCTCGAGCGAATCCTCGCCCTCGACCTTGCGGCTGATCTCTTCGATCGCACCGTAAACTATTTTCTCAGCAGTCGTCTTCTTTCCGTTGATCATGAGATAGTTGATCATGTGAGCAACCATTTCGCTGTCGAAACGGGGATCGATCTGCTTGGGACGTTTGATTGTCTTTCTTCTTCTTGACATGAACTGCTCCGATTATTTCGCTGCGGCCTTTTTGCCACGCTTGACTCCGTACTTGGAACGGCTCGTTTTACGTCCATTCACACCGAGGCAGTCCAAAGAACCGCGTACAACGTGATAGCGCACACCTGGAAGATCTTTAACACGTCCACCCCGCACGAGAACAACGCTGTGCTCCTGGAGGTTGTGTCCCTCACCACCGATGTAGGCGGTAACTTCGTGTCCCGTCGTCAAACGAACACGGCAAACTTTACGCAAGGCAGAGTTCGGCTTCTTAGGAGTCTGAGTCTTAACGAGAAGACAAACGCCGCGCCGCTGAGGACAAGTCTTCAAAGCAGGAGATTTACTCTTGGTCTTGAGGATTGTGCGGCCTTTTCTAACTAACTGATTGATTGTAGGCATAAGTGTTGATACATCCTGATCTGTGCAAAGGAATTTGAAGATTAGCATAAAACACTTAGGAATTGCAAGCTAGAAATGAAAATATTTTTAGTTTTATTTTCCGGTGTCGATTCGAGCTGTTTTTAGGGGCCCATATTTGCTCCAGCAGGCAACTGCTCCACCCTACGCGTCCCTCACAAATGGGACACGACGCCCGACTCATTCTTTCAATCGGGAATGTTTCAAAGCAGTGAGCAATTCGTCGCTCTCCGATTCGCTCACTTTGAGGTAGCGCCGCTTTCCGATCGGCACAAGGCTTGTGTTCACCTGCCCGCCGGCAGCCGTCTCAATCGCCGTTCCTAAACGCTCCATGAGTACGAAGGCTTCCGGCCGTAGCGGAATTTCTAACCGTTTATCTGCCGAAATATGCCAGTAGACCACATAGACGTCCTCTCCCCTCTTGAAGGTGAAAGCCAACACCTCGCGACTTCCGCCAGCCACCTGTTCAAGACGCTTGTAGGGAGTCAACTCAAAATTTTGCTGCTCATCCAGAAGCAAAATGAACTCCTGCTGAGGATTGCGCAACATCTGTTTCTGATCAGCGGTCAGCCACTGCGTGGCTCTCACGTCTTCCCAGCGTTTAAGCACGTCAAAGTTATCCGCTGTTCTAGGGTGTCGAGCTATCACATCTGGCTCCGTCTCAATGCAAACGGGGCAGTCCCAAGCCGCTGCCTTGCTGGTGACAAACTCAAGCTGGTCAGGCTGTGTGCCGATGGTCGTTTCACTGGGTAGCCAATATCCTTGCCAGCCAAAATTTAACCGAGAAAAACTATCCCGCATACGAGGCGCTTGCTTGAGGGGATGCCGGATGGTTTCTTCCCTAAGTTTCTCAGGAGAAAAAACATCAAACGCATTGGCACCGGTCAGCATGTGCCAGCTAAAATGAGTTTTGGCAGCCCCTTCCGTAAACACGGGCTCCGGTTTTAGTTTGCTGAACACGCGGTATTGGGCATTGGCAACGTGATGCCAGAAAGGTGGTTGAACTCCTTCCGATCCATCAAAATAAAAAAACGCGAACCCGGCATCCCAGAGGTCTGCGATTCTATCCGCTACCTCGTCCTGCAGACTAGAATTTTGATCAATGTACACACTCATCGCGCCGTATTCGCTGACATCGAGCACGCCAAAAAGAAGGCCTACAGGCTGGGCGCTGGCTGTTGTCGCATCACTCGCGCGTTCGCAGCCGTGGAACGTGTAAGGCGATTGGGTTGTAAAACCAGCGTACGAGATCAACTCGGTTCCGATCTTCAGTACGCGTCGCCCATTATCCATGGGCGAGTGAATGGGGTTCTGCTCAACATAAATTGTGGTGTCGGTCATCCTGAGCGGTCGAGCGAGCGTAAAAATTCGCACGAGGTTCAGCCGATGATCGGGGATAGGCGTTACGTATCGGCTCTCGCGACCGATATGACTAGGCAAAAAATGACATCCGGGCGTAATACCAGCCGCCTTAATCTTCTCCAGCATCGCCTTCAAATCCGCCTTGCCGTTTGGGTACTCCTTGCGGAAGACATCATAGTTACCGATCAGAAGATATCTGCGGTTCTCGAGAAAGGCTGGGTAATAGATGCACATGAGCCTGAAGCCGCCCGCTTTAGCACATCGAATGTGTTCGTCCACATTTCCCAGGTTCACGTTCCGAGTCTTGTAGTGCGATGCGTTGTAAAGGGCGTGACGGCGGCTGTCCACCCCACGGGGCAGTCCGTAGTCCGTTTCCACCTGAGCAATCGTGTCGAGCAATTCGTCGCGGGCGCACGTGATCAGTACTGCCGTGGTGTCGATGAGTCGGACCGCCTTGGACGAGCCCGCTTGTAGAATCCGGCAGCCATCTCCCGCTTCCTCAGAGTCAACGTTGGCGTACGGGTCTGCGGCCAGTAAATTGATCGCCACCTCGTCGTCCCATATCACGTTCAGCCAATCGCCCCAGTGCTCGCGCTCCCGAACCGGCAGTTGGAGGAACATCATCTCCGATACTGGGGGTTCGGTGAGGGGAATGCCGTAGGACTTCGTCAAGGTGAAGGATTCCATCGTAAAGGCGATGTAGTCGTCGGTTATCTTGATGCCGACCGTAACCTCCCATGGAATTAATTCGTAGCCAATAATCAGTTGGTCGCCCTGCCGCCGAACGGCATTCGATTTAAACGTGGTCTTTTTATTGAGATACGCCAGCTTGATTTCATTCTGGTAAGGACGCGGCTCGGTGATCGTACTGAGCGGTGTCATTTTGCCGAGAACGAGGCATTCCTCCTGGGTCGGCTTGTACACCAGACTCTTAGCAAGTCCATCACTGGAAATCACCAGTCTCATTCGCCGATTCTCAATCGTCACATCCTGCGTTTCGATCATGTTGCGCCCCTTCCCCAAAACAGCCAATAACGAATATCCAATATCCAATGAGAGAGCTTGCGTCTACAGAGAGCAATCCAATTCGTAATTCGAAATTTTTAATTCTAAATTACTACGCTTTGCCCGCGTGATCCTGCTTCATTTCTTCGAGCGAGAATTCCGCCTGCGAACTGATTTTATCGAGAGCGCCATCGAGCATCCAGCAAACCCGATGAGAGGAGCGTAACATTTTTGGGTCGTGCGTCGAGCAAATCACAGTCACGCCTTCTTTTTCATTGAGCTCCTTGAGCAAGTCAATGATTTCTGATCCGGTTTGCGTGTCGAGGTTCCCCGTCGGCTCATCCGCCAGAATTACATGTGGCGTATTCGCCAGCGCTCGCGCCACGGCAACCCGCTGCTGTTGGCCTCCGGAAAGCTCAAAGGGTTTGTTCTCCATGCGGTGACTGAGCCCGACACGGTCAAGAATGGCTTTTCCACGCCGCTCCGCCTCGTCTTTCGCCGTTCCCTGGAAAATCATGGGCAGCGTCACGTTCTGCAACGCACTCATGACCTGAATCAGATTAAAGGTCTGGAAAATATACCCAATGCGGTTGCACCGGAACCAAGCTTGCTGGCGTTCGCTCATGTCGAACACCGATTGTCCTTCGAATAAAACACGCCCTTCCGTCGGGACGTCCAGCGCCCCAATCTGATTAAAAAACGTCGATTTTCCGGATCCGGAAGGTCCCATGATTGAGAGAAATTCTCCACGTCCAATCGTTAACGAGACTCCCTTCAGCGCCCAAAGTTCATCCTCACCTGTTTTGTAAAGTTTTTTGACGTTTTCGGTGATAATAATGGGATCGTCGGTTTTCATGATTCCCCCTCGAAGGTAACGGATGAATGCCCCGATTCATCAACCTTAAACTTGATTTCATCCGAACGCGCTGCTTTGACAATTCTACCGTCTTCAATCCAGAGAATGCGGTCTGAGGCCTGAAGCATTTTTAAGTCATGCGTAGCCGAGATAATCGTGACACCCAGTTCGCTCTGAAGCTTTTTAAAAAGGTCAATGATTTCCTGACCTGTGTGCTGGTCGAGATTCGCCGTCGGTTCATCCGCAAGGATGATATCCGGCGAATTCGCCAGTGCGCGTGCAATCGCGACGCGTTGCTGCTGGCCGCCGGAGAGTTCCGCAGGCTTGTGCAGGATGCGATGACCCAGTCCAACTTGCTTGAGGATCTTGACCCCTTTTTCGCGTGCCTCTTCACCCGTCAAGCCGACGAAAGGCATCGACAAGGTCACGTTTTCGAGACAGGTCATAACCTGAATCAGGTTGTACATTTGAAATACATAGCCGATCTTGCGACACCGCAGCCAAGCCAATTCTTCGGGATCAAGTTGGGCGATATCAACTTGATCAATATAGACTCTACCGGACGTCGGTTTTGCCAAGGCCCCAATGGCGTTAAAGAGCGTCGACTTACCCGACCCCGATGGCCCCATAATGGAGAGGTATTCGCCTCGATAGACATCGAGGGTTGCCCCACGCAGCGCGCGAGTTTCTGTTTTGCCCATCCAGAAACTTTTTTTGATGTCGATACCGCGAATGATCACGGAGGCATGTCCGTCATCGTCGGGAGCGAACAGCGCATTCATGCGCGAGGCGTCAAGAGAGGGTGATGAAGAAAAAGTGTTCATAGCTAGATCGTGGAACGAAGGGCAGTGGCAGGAACCATGGCAGCGGCAACGCGGGCCGGATAGATGGTCGAGATAATGGAAAGCACAACGGCCATGATGAGCCCGAAGAAACCGTAGCCAAGCAGGGGCAGCACCGGTAGCGATGCGAAAACCAGTTCAGGCCCATAGAGAACGCCGTAAATGAGCAGCGAAAAAGCCGAGCCGGCGAAGACGCCCGCGATGCCACCAAAAAAGCCGAGAATGGTGGCTTCCATCACGAACATACGCGTGATAAACGAAGAGAGGGCGCCGAGACATTTCATCGTTCCGATTTCTCGGAAACGTTCGGTGACGGACATGAGCATGGCGTTTGAGATGCCGATGACTGTGACCAAGAGGGAAATGGTGCCGATCCAAATCGTCCGGAAACGATCTTTGCGGACTTCCTCTAATTTTTTGGTTTGTTCATCTTCCGTTACCGTTCGGGCCACTTGAACGAAACGGTGGGCCTGTTCAGCCGAAATGAATGACGAGCGATCCAGGTCGGAAATGGTGGTCGCCGCCATTGCAGACAAGTTATTCCCAAAAAAAGATTGCCAATTGTATTCCGAGCTAAGATTTTCGCCCATGAGAAAGATAACATCAGGTGATTCCACGGGTGCTGAAAGCACCCCGGCAATCGGGCGAAGGAGCGTGGGCGACTGATCTGGGCTCAACGTGACTTTCGCCTCGTGTGTCTTGACCAAACGCTGCAACAATCGCGTTTCGACTTCCGAAAGCGTACCGCCGCCAATGACTGCAATTGATTTTCCAGAAAGAATGGGCAGATCAGCGAGAACAAAAGCATCCATACGGTCAACGGTTTCGCGCAAGGTGTCTTCGGCACTCACGCCGCGCTTGACAAGCTGGCCGACCATGATCGACATCAAAAAGGCGATGCCGCAAACGATCCCCGTCAGCGTAACGATAGAGCGCCCCAGTCGGATGCGCAATCCTTGGAGGACGACGCCAAGCGCAATCGAAGGCGGAAGGATGATTTGGTCGGGAATCGTTCCCGTCGCATCGCAAGGTAAAGTGGAAGCAGGTGCTTGCATAGTCGTAAAGTGAGCGTGTTGGGTTATTAAAACGGAGCTGAAGAGACGGCACTTCGTATTAAATTCATGGCAATCATGGTCATGGAAATCAACCCTGCGCCTGTAAAATAACCAGCGAGAATTGTGGGTCCCATACGGAGAAAATCGGAGGAGCCAAACTTTTTCTGAAAGTAATAGCGTCCAATCAGCGCGCCGACAATTTCCAGCATAAACGTATGCGGAAGTGCCCCCAGACCCCGAATTACGCCATAAACAAAAAGCGTTGGTAATCCGAGCAAACCAAAAACCATGAACAGGGTGAGCGTGACACCACCGCCTGCAAGCATGACGGCGGGATGGACGGCTTTGGCGAATTCAGTATCGGTGAAATGCGTCAGAGCGCTTGCAGACCCTGCAATAACGTCCGGGTGGAACGTCGAGGACCAAAGCAGTGTATTGTTCTTAACCATCAGCTCCCAGTTGAGCCGTGCGGCTGGGAAAAGATCGGATGGAATCGCGTTGGCTTTCCAAATGAACGCCCAGAAAAGGAAAGAAAACAAAACGAGAAAGGGAAAACAAAGCGCCTCGGCTTTCATTAACGACGTGAACTTCACCCCCGTAAGCTCATTGACACGGAAGGTCTGGGCAAAGGCACCGTAGTTCTCTATCGGTATCGGCGCCAACCAGATGTTGATCGACCGACTGCCCGAGAGAATAAACGCCCCTTCGCGAACAAACGGAATCGCAATGGCTTGCCCTGTCAACCCAATCAGACGTGCGTTGATATAAGAAACAAAAGGATTATAGATAAAGCAAAAGATAAAGAGAAACGGCAGGATGCCTTTGACGAGGTGATTGCACAAGAGGATCATGGCTCCGCAGGAGACGCCGTAGATCAGGAACGCCAACCAAAGCGGGTAGTCCCCGCGCCCTAAATTGGGAGTTTTCCACAGCGAGCGAGTCTGGTCCAGGCTAGAATTGTCGACGGAATCTACCCCTTGCGTACGCAACAGCTTCTTTCGGGCTCTCGAAATTTTAAGCGCGTCACGTACCGTAGCGTAGACAGAAACGATGGCGATCGCGATCGCCGCACCAAATCCAAAAGACATCCAGAAGTCGACTGAGTTGACAAACGTCGTATTCACGGTGTTCATCCCCGGCTGCCATTGCATGAGAATATCGTTGTGCCGCAAGATTGGATTGATAATAAACGTAGCAGCAATGGCCGTGAAGGATCCCATCACTGCCCAAAACGGAAGCACCATACCGAGAATCAAAACGCCGGGATCTATCACCATCCCTGTCGGAACAGCCGGAAGGATGCTTTCCGTCATCGTCGTCGTGTCGAGATAAGGTTGCGGAATCAAATAGACCGGCTTATCAAGCAGCATACCGCTAATCGCCGGAACGCCGACCTGCAAGATGCCGAAGATCACGCCAATCATCGCCCCAAACGAGAAGATACGCCAACGGGAAAGAGGCTTACGCTCCCCTTTAGCTGTTTTCACAGGGTCCTCATCGCCAACGGTCTTCTCTAGCGAATCGGCAATGGCCAACGCCCCCTGTGCGGAAATCGGTGCCAGAGGGAAGGGCAAGCGTTCAACATCAGAACAAAGGCGGAAAAACGCATACCCAATTGTGAATTTATTAACGAGCGCGATGCCCGTGGCCATCACCAGAATACCGATCGGTTTTAGCCAGTCCCGATGGAAGAGGTTTCGCTCAGTAATGCCGGGCGAATCGAGGGGTGGGCAGTACCAGGTCGGGAAATGATCCTGCATGCCAAGATCGCGCACCGTGTCTGAAGTAACAAAAAACGCGCGCATCACGAGTTGGCCGAAAGGCCCCCCGAGGCACATGACGGATGCCACGGCGAGCAATATAATCAAATTGCCCTTGGACATCGTCTTCATCGCACGGCGGGTGATTTCCGAGAAGAGAATCACGGTTACCCACGTTCCAACAGCACCCATGCTTCCACCCGTCATCAAGGACAGGTAGATGGAGCCCGGCATCATCACGAGTCCGCAGAAAAGAATGCCGGCAATCGTCGACCAGCCAAATCCATCTTCGAAATGATCAGGGGGTGAAAGCAGGTTGCGATACTGATCGAGTTCTTTGTCTTTCCGCTTACCCATTCGTTTCATCCTCCGTCGTACGATTGACCGTCTCTTCGATCAGTGCCTTCGCCTTGACGAAGAACTCTTCTTTCATATCCTCAGACGCTGCCCGCCAATGAAGAAAATGCTGGCGGATGCGCGTGACAAGGGGCCCGTTGAGGCGCAACCAAGCGTCACGCGTTCCCGTCAGCCGATTCAGCGTCATCTTCGAAATATATTCGCCGGTTTCCGGATCCGTCTCAAGGGCAATCTGGATGCGTTGGGAAACTCCGAGATCGTACGGTTTGCACCAGATCGTCACCGCAATAGCCGGCACGTATGCGTCTTTCTCAATAGCATCGGTGGCCTCCCGAATGCCAAGCTTGGGTTTGGCGGCAGAAAACGGCCCTGACGAACCTTCGCCGTGATTAATAAAATACGTGTGGAAGAAGCCCAGCACAGCAATCCGGTCACGACGTCCAAATGTGAAGGGAAGGTTAAAGCTCAACGCATCCCCTTCCGGAGTCGGTAGCCGCCACCCAGAATCGTCAGCCGGTTTGGCAATTTCCATTGCCGACCGCGCGGGGAACCACGTCGACAACACCGTCGCGGCGGCAATCGCCAACGACGCATAAACCGTCGACAGCGACGTGAAGTTCATGTTCAAGCCGCCCGTCAGATTCAACTCGGTCAGGATACGGCCCGTTCCCTGAGCCAGCACATAGCCCAACATGATCCCGACCACGGCATACACCAGCGCCTCGGCAACAAACATGAAGAACACATGGCGCGGCGCGATGCCGACTGCGTTGTAGACGAAGATCTCGCCCCGTCGCTCGTACACTGAACCTTTCATGGTGTTCAGCACGGTCAGCCCGGCAATGATCAGCGGGATGATTAAATCAATGAGGCCGCCGAGGGAGCGAATGCGAGCCCGCCGGGCAATGTAGCCAATACCGTCAAGGCCGTAACAGGTCTGTCGCGAGGTCTGCTCAAGATAGGCGTTAATTTCCCGGCGCGCGGTTGGGTAATCCGCCGCCTGCATGTCGACCACCGCAGACACCGTTCGAATACCGGAAGGATCGGTAGGCGCCAGGTGTCCATTCAAAACGAGAATGATGTCCTCCGCCGCGACACGCGGGTCAGCCGCGTCTGCCAGAATAATATTAATCTCTTGGATACGCGGCGACACGAGCGCCTCGATATCAAACGGCAGCAAATTCTCTTCATCCACATCGCGAATACGCGCAAACAGGCTGGAATCAAAAATACCCTGAACAAAGAACGGGCGTCCATTAATCGAAACGGGGGGTTGCCCAGCATTAACGGAAGCAATCGAAATGCGCAACCGCTCGGCCATACGATCAGAGAGGATTATCGGCATCGCTCCCTCAGCAATGTTCTGCTGCGCAGCCGTAAACCAGCCATTGGTCGTCAGCAAAGGCATCGCTGGCGCTAAAGGTTCAGCAGCATCAAAAAGGAGTGCTGCCCTTGCTTTGCGCATCACAGCCTGATCCCCCTCACCTGCCGTTACCGCCAACTCGACCGGAACCGTCCGTTTCGTATCCGGGTCGTAGGTACCCGGCATCATCGCGCGAATCGAAATCGGGTAGGCATGCCCATAACGCTCTTTGAGTGCCTGAATTTCGCGCAACGTAATCGGTGTGAAGCGCGGCGTTCGGATCAGTAACCCTTGATAAAGTGCTTTTCCAACGGCCCGATTACGATTGACGACATTGGACTGCACCGATGAAAAACAAATCATGACAAAGGTCATGAGCACCAAGGAAGCGCAGGTCAATCCAGTACGAACCTTCCGGCGGTGCATATTGTTGAGTCCCAACATGAAAGCCGTCGCCATCATGCCGAAGCGGTTTCCTTCCGCATTCTTAACCGCACCTTGCGACCTGCGCAACGCATCGATATTTTCTTGGAATTTCGCCGACAGCAAGATGGTAGCCGATCCTGCGATGAGAATAATGACAAACCCCAGAAGAATCATCAAGGAGGAGCGAACGATTTGGAAGGCGGGATGGAGAAGCCGAAGCAAAAGGAAAACGGTCAGGAATATCAGTCCCTGCGCCAAGAGTTGCTTTCGGATATCGGTAAAACCGAAAACCAATTTCTCGAAAAAGAACATGAAGGGCACAATCAGTGCCATGTACCAGAGAATGCCCCAGATCGCCTCCGAAATCGCCCCGTGAATCACCGGCTGATTCAAAATGAGATACGCCAACGCTTCATGAAAGCCGCGCCGACTCCCGGCAGAGGACGCGTCTGCTTCGGCTTCATTCATGGTTTCCAAGGCGCGATCATGGAAGGCCAATGTCATTTCATCGGCCATGCCAAAGCGCGTCTGGAGATCAAGCCGTTCGCTGGCCAGAGCGGCCATGGAAGCCGAGGCCTCACGCGACACGTTACGCAGAACCGGCGTATCGTAGGCCAGATAGCCGGGGCCATCGATTTCTGCATCCGGATCCGGTGTGTAGGCCACACGGTTCGTCAGCGTCGTTCCCAAACAGAAGGCGCGCACCACTGAAACCAATTCGTTCTCCGCAGAGCCCGCCCGAAGCGTCACGAAAAAATGTTTCTCAGGTGGGATAAAATCCATCAGGCCGACTAAACTGATAAAGGGTGACGTTGAAGGAAAACTATTCAGACCCTCTCGGGTAATGAACGTAGCGTCAGTAAACGCTTTCATCGACTGGGGGTTAACGAAATCAAAGATAGCAACGGGTGCGGCGCGATACACAATAATGTTGTTTCGTGCAGTATACGACGTGCGCTCGGATTTATAGATGAGCGAGGCAGCGGCACCGAAGTCCTTGACGTAAGTAATACACCCGTTCGTATCGAAACAGTAAGCTTGAAGAGACCCACGGAAGGGGTAGGTGCCCTCTGCCCGCCGGACGACCCAATCAACCTTAAAGGCACCGTAAGGATCGGTAAACATCGGCGGCTTGCTACCCGTGGCGATGAGCGCCCCCGCAACGGGGAAATTCGGTATGAGCGAGGTGCCGACGCCAGCGGCAAAGACTTTTCCCTGATAGCCAACTGGGATTCCGAGACTCAAGCGCTGAAAGTTTCCCTCTCCGCTGGCGCAGGCCAAAATAGCCTCACCAAAAACAGAAAAAGCCCTTTTGAGTGCCGTTAAATCGGGCGCAACGTGGAAGGGACGATCCACGACATCGGTATAACTCGACGCAGGGCTAATGATCGAAAAAGTAGGGTGCGCCGTGAGCATCCACGCATTGGCCGCCATGCGAAACGCTTCAGTGGATAACTCCGAAGTGAATGAATTCAAGCGATTGGGAGCACGAATGATGAGGCCGCGATCGCCTCCGCAACGACGATCCGCATCTTCAAGTAATCGATGGAACGCCTGAGCGGCGGCACCATGCTTCACGCGGGTTCCCGACGTAAACCCCACCGTCTCGACTGCCGTACGGCGGACGTCGGGGTTGAAAGCAGGGGAAACAACGATGAGATTAGTGTAGGTGCTGAACAGTGCGTGAAGCGCAGTGTCACGATTCAGCGAGGCAATGCAGGATTCGTGGAAATCCAAGAGCATCCTGAATCGTCCCCGCAAGGCACTCCGAAGCGAATTTTCAGCTTCGGGATCGAGTGCCAAGGTTTCGGGTGCGCAAAAAAACCGACTCTCTTTAGCTTGCGGCCGACTCAGAAAACGAATAAAGGACAACGAGGAAAGGGTATTGTATTCGTCGTACTGCTTTTTCGTCTGTCGGAACGCTGGATAAGCAGGTCCATCGAGCACGTCAGGATTACGCTTAAAAGCAATTTCTGCTTCGAGTAACGTTTCCGCGTAACGGAACACGCGCATGCGCATAAGCGTGTTGAACTGATCGGCAAAACGTTTTTGAGCTTCAGCGGAAATTCCGTCGAGTGCCGTCCGACTGCTTTCGAGCCCTTCGGGCGTCGAAAACGAGGGGTCGTCAAAAAGCCTGAGCATCTCCTCTAAGTCACTTTTCGCCTGAATCTGCTCGGCCAATTCGGTCGAGATGCGTTCACCGGCAACCTTAGATTTTCCTGCCTTTCCGAGAGTGGAAACGACCCGTGACATGCCAAGTTGCTCAGAATTGGCGCCAGTTGCAGCAACGAAAATAACATCTCGCTTCAGCACGCTTTCATGACCGCGCAAGCCCTCAACCACTTGAAGCATAATCGCCGTCTGTAACGCGTGATAGGTGCCCGGTGCTAAATCGGGGATGAGCGATAATGCATCATAATAGACAGGAATAACGAGCGCAGAGTCGACGGGTTCGGATGCTCGAAGACGGCCGATAATATTTCGGGTTCGCGTGTTACGCCATTTCGCTTGAACGGTCAACGTGGCAACCTGTCCCTCTAACGCCAACACGTCGGGAGCGACCACGACGCGAACGACATTCGCTGGGAAAAACTCGAAAAACAGGCGACGTAAATCCGAGGAAATGATCGCTTCCACCCCCTCGGCATGCGTGTAGAGGATCGCTTCGAAACCAAGTTCCGCGAACAATGCCGGTTCAATTCCGATCTCATGAACGTCCGGTCGGGCAAGATCAATGACAGCGATTTTCCCTTCAAAGGATTCCGCAGCCTCCATTCCTTCTTTCGAAATAACAACCAGCTCACCTGAAACACCCGATGGTGGTGTCACAACTGGCTGTACGTAATTGGGAGCTAGAGGATAAACAGCGAACTCGGTAGCATCGCCCACGAGTCGCAACACGCCTGCTCCACCGTCTGTTAACACCGTGGCAAATTCTACATCCTGTTCATAAACCTCAAGACCGGCTTCTGCATAAGTTTTCCGGATGAGATCGGCCGTCGCGGACAAGCCCGGCTGGCTCGGTACACGCGACCCGAACGCCAGAATGCGCGAGAGCTGCGCGTCTACCGATGTGGGCGAGAGGGCTTCCTGCAACGCCGAGATGTCAGCATGGCGCCCCACGCGGCCAACCCCAATATGGGCGGTTGGAGCGAAAAAACCAATGAAAAGAGTGGCCACGCCAACCAGCAGGGTGATAAAAATAAGGAGTCCTAGAAAGTGTTCTGTAGTTCGACGCATTAGGGTATTCCGTAATAAAAACTCTTGGAGCCATTGGCAACTGCAATGCCGTTAATGACGGTAAACAACGCAACGCATACCACGCAGCCGATAAACACGCCGATGAAGAAAGGCTGAAGCTTCTTGACGACAGCCTGCGCTCCGCCGATTTTCAGCACCGTAGCGCGAATGATCCAAGCCACCAGTAACGTTCCCCAGTTAGCGCCCTGGTCTAGATTCGTGGCCCCGAGAAGGAAGCCGATGGGATGGAACCAAAACCCAGAAAAAAACTGTCGGAAAACTGCGAGAATCATCGTCACCACGCCACCGAAAAGCATCATCGCGCGCCCCCACCCGGGCGCAGCGACCGCCGTGCCACCTTCCGCACGTAACATTGAGGCGGTGGCTTCATTCAAGACTGTTCGATAATTGTTCATGAACCAGTCGAGCCCGTTGAATGGCCACTGGAAGCGCACGTTGTCGCCCCCGATCGAATAGGCATTCGATAAAAAGACCCAGCCTCCGATGAAGAGCCCCCCGAGTACGCCCAACAGGCAAGTTCCGGCAATGTCGCGAGGTCTGATACGAAGTCGCTTGCCGATCTCAATCATTTCAAATTGCATTCCGGGAATGAAATAAAAAACGGTAACGGTGAGAAAACCCGACAAAATCAGCGAAACCAACATTCCTTCGGGACCGAAAATCGACATGCCGCCACAAAGTGTGACAAAAATCATCGAGTTATACGGCGTAAAGTAACCGTACGGGCTTCCGCATTCTGCCCGTATTTTTCCACTAATAAAACCAATCATCACGAGGAACGCAAACATCAGGAGCATGGACGTCGTCGAGGCCCCCGTCAATCGCGACCAGAACAAAATGCCGATATGGCAGAAGAGCAACAAAAGCAGGGCAGCTCGTGAGGAGAGCACATCGCCTTCCTCCCGCGGCGTCCCTCGAAACGCTTCGCGCACCACGTTAACAAGATACCGACGCGACAGGATCATCACAATCAAGAAATAACCAATATAGGACCCGATCGTCTGTTCATCCCTCCAAGGGAAACCTGCGTTAATTTTGATGTCTGTCACATAACCAACTAAATACATCAGTCGGCAGAACCAATAGCCAATCACGATGGATATCAACACGTTGAGCTCGAAGAACACAGCGATCGAAACAATAAACAAGGAGAAAACAAAGTTCACCTTGAACATATCCATCCACATGGGATCCGTCACATAATCGCCGAGAGCAAATTCAAAGGTCAGATTAGGCATCTGGGGGTTGTAGGCATGCCACCCTTTCAATCCGCCAAGCACAATCGCAAGGAAAAAACCAGTCCACATGTAGCGACTATGCCAAACACTCCCAAACGAGGTGGAGAAATCATCGTCCTCGGCACCAATAATACCCATCGGCAAACGCGCATTCGGCAATGGGTAGCGTTCGTTGTCGACCCACTTGCGACGCATGATCACATTAACCGCAAAAAAAGCGCCACAAAGCAAGAGCACATACGACGACCAGATGAACGCAGGGCTGGCCCATTCGCGGAGCGGAATATACCCCTTCACAAGATAAGTCAGACCTTTCAACGAAAGCAGACGATCCGGCTTGACCACAACACCGGGTGGCCGTAGCTCAGGCGACAAGGCCTCATACTCCGATTCTGAGATCAGTTGCCGCCCTTCAAAAACGCCCTGTAACGCGGCGACCGACATCACCTTCGGGTCTGCAAAGGCCACCTGACCCATTCCCTTCAACCCAAAGCGAACGACGACATTGCTTGCGCACTGCTCAGCGAGAATCTTTCCGTAAGTTCCGATACGGACGAATCCAGTCGGGTGGAGATAAGTCTTCCGATTCGCATTGCTTTCCGTAAAGAGCGTCGTTGACACCGGTTGGCCATCCGAGAAAACTTGACAATAGATTTCACTCTCCGGACCGAACTGTTCCCCCCTTGCTAAAATCGTCACTAAATGCGGATTACCCGGCTCGGCCGTAAACCGATTGCTACGGTCTACAGGAATAAAAAACGAAAGATACCCCTCGTCGTCGTCCTGCGTATTGACAATGACAGGAAGCTTCGCCGTTTTAGCACGTCCGTACTCAATGGTTTGCCATTCGACAGTCCCACCGATCGTGACGGCCTCTGGCCGTTCAGTTTCCGTTTCCGCACCGAGGAGGGTCTTAAAATCAGCTTCGATGAGATTGGGGCCATGCGGCCAAAGATTGTCGTTGTAGGCGTCGAGGTAGTCGAAACTTGCACTTCGTAAGGGCGCCGCCGTAATGCCGAGAATACGATGCCAAAAACCCTGGGTCATCATCGGAACCGACATCATCATCGTAAACGCCACGCAGACGATTTCTTGTCGCGTCAATAGTCTGAACTTAAACGCCGCCATCAAGCCGCCCACAAGCAACACCAGAAACAGGAGAACGACCATGGCCGGAATAGGGAGTGCCGCCTCAGAAATATGCCATATTTCAGAAAGCAGAACAGCAGTGTATTGCGTGTAAATTCCTGCCAAAAGCATGCCCAGCAAACTGGCGACAATTGCACGAGGCGACAGGCCTTTCACGTAAGACGGTTTTTTACCCAGCGTTTTACTTCGTTTACTCGTGCTCATCCGCAAAGGCACTCCCCAGCCATATCATTACCATGACGCCAGACTTCAGAGGGCGTTTTTCTTCGCAGTCTTAACTTGAAAACTCTTCGTGCCGACTTTTGGTTCGCACACATATCATTCATAAAGGGAACTCGATCTAAAGATCTAAAAAAAAGGTTGAAAAAAAGAAAATGAAAAATTTGTCCGTATTCTCACATAAAACAACACGCGTGTCCACCCTAATAATTGAGCCCTAATAATTCCCGAATAATTGAGGGAGAAAAGGTTCGGGAGAAAGGATTCTAAGCATTAGGCTCTAGGCCTTAGCTCGGCGAGAGAGCTCCGCACGAGAAGCCGGAGGGGATTGGCTAAAAGCTAGGGGCTAACACCTAGGGCCTCCTCCTAGGGCCTAACACCTAGGGCCTCCTCCTAGGGCCTTCTCCTACTTCTTCTGCCCATTCGCAAAATAGGCCTGAAGCTTCTCGGATAACGGAGGGATATCCTGCGGCGTACAGCCCGTCCGCATGGACGCATGTCCCAGAACGCCAGCCGCCACAGCATTGCGAGCAGCAATAGGAGAAGTACTCGTAGGGGCACCGGTTCTGACGAAATTAATAAATTCTTTCATAATAATCGGATCGGCCCCACCGTGCGAGCCTTCTAAAGGCTTAAGCTGGTAAACGATATCCGGAGTCGTCCGCGGACCTCGCTGAGTCCACACGTGAACCTTGCAATCCCCATGGTCGCCAATGTTCTCAATCCGTCCCCGGGTGCCAATGAAGGTGTAATTGCGCTCAGAATCAGGCGTATAATGGCATTGCGTGTAGCTGGCCTGCTTGCCATTGTCCAATTGCATCATGATCATGCTATGATCTTCAACATCGATAATCGGCGAAAACCCCGTTTGTTCGAGCGGCGGCCACTGGGATGTATCCCATTTCGCACAGCCCGGCACTTCGGGTAGACGGCGTTCACATTGATCATAAACGGAAAGCATGCCCATACCCACCACACGCTTCGTGTAGCCGTTCATCAACCAATGCATCACGTCAATGTCATGAGCCCCTTTCTGAAGGAGAAGCCCCGTGGTGTTTTTGCGCTCCGAATGCCAATCGCGGAAATAAGCATCGCCACCGTATCCGATGAAATGCCGACACCACCCTGCCTGAATATCGCCAATCAACCCCGAATCAATAATCGCTTTCATTTTCAACACGACAGGGAAATAACGCATGTTGTGACCCAGAAATAACTTGGACCCCGTCTCCCAAGCGGTGTTGAGAACCCGGTCGCACCCTTCAATCGTGATCGCCATCGGCTTTTCAAGGTAAACCGCTTTGCCTGCCTGAAGCGCTGCGATTGCCATTTCCTCATGACAATAATCAGGCGTGGTGATGAAAACCGCATCGATATCACGATTCGCAAGCAATTCACGATAGTCGGAGGTCGTTCGGACATCCTGCCCTGCGTATTCACGAAACGCTTCGAATTTTTCAGGCGCGATATCCGCCCCCATTACCACGCTGACTCCAGCGTCAGGCTTGTGGACGCTACGCGCGATCATGCCACGCCCTCCCACACCAATGGAACCAATTTTCAATGCTTTCATGCCGTTTTTTGTTTCACTCCGTGTCTGTCGATGTTAAACCAAGAAATTCTCAAAAAGAGTCAGTCCATTCTCACACAAGCCCACGTAGATGTCTACTCCTTAATTTGTGCACCCCACGCGCGCACCCCACGCGTTGGGCGCATTTACGATTCATTGACTCGCATAGGCGATGGGTTTGCAAGCCGAAGACATACGCCGCC
>CAZUAY010000002.1:0-42381 GCA_964618405.1 uncultured Lentisphaerales bacterium | reverse complement strand
GCTCGTCAGCCGTTCCTGCACACGCAGGCGTCTTCGCGTGAGACTTCTCCTGTCTACGACAAAGTTTGCGACAAAGTTTGCGACAAAGTTTTTGGGGATGAAAAAGTTCCCTCATCTTTTTTTCGCGGCGCGGCCGCGCGGAGGGCTTGCCCATCGCAGCCCTTCTGGCGCGTCCCTCAGGCACGAGGGTATATAGGTGATGCTGAAGAAGGGAATACTATCTGCGACTATATTTCCGTAATTAAGATCTTTTAGTGAGGTCTGTAATTCGTAATTTTTAATTTTTAATTACTCAACAAAAGATTGAGACGGTTTCCCAGAGTTTGTCGAGGCGCTGGGGTGAGACTGGGGTAGGGGTGCGGAGTTCCTGCGCCCAGATGGATACGCGAAGTTCTTCCACCAGCCAGCGGTGCGCTTCGAGCGCTGCTGCGTTGTGGGGTGGGCGGTGTGAAAGCGTTTCAACAAAGTCAATGTGACGTTTCCAGATGGGTTTCACGCTCTCCAACTTCTTGCGTTCCTTTGCAGGATCGAGATTGCCGCGCTCGATGCGGATGAGGATGGCGTTAAGATAACGCGGATATTCCAGAAGATGATCCAGCGACACAAGTCCGGCAAACCCTGGAAAGATGAGCCAGCCGATTTGCTCCGCAATGTCATCGGCACTTTCGTTCGGGAGATTCGGCGCATGATCTAATGTTTTTAAACACGAGTCTGCAGAACTCAAAATTGCTTCGACGAGCTTCGGGACTTGACGCATCAATTCGTTGAACTTTGCGCGCTTTGCTGTAATCAATAAGGCGAGGGCATCGGGTGACCGTGGCAGAGTGGGGGACACTGCCACGAAAGCGGCGTGCAAGACGCAGCTCAGGATATCGCGTGCCAAATTCGACTGCGGTGGCAAAAGGGAGTTTGGCGAGGTCTTCGTTGCGAGAACGGGCGCGGGTGGTAGCGATTGGAAGCCTTTGCGAAGCACGGTTTGCGTGGCAGTCTTTTTGGGAGACTGTGTCCGGTTTTCGGCAGTGAATTTTTCCGAAATCATGATCAGCCGCAAGACGCCTTTTTGGTGCGAAGCGAGTGCCACATCTGCGCTTGCGAAGAGCCGGACAGAGACGGAGTCGATATCGTCGCAAAGGGCAGGGAAGGCGACAATTGGACTTCCCGCATGGCCGATCAAGATCGACTCCGGCAAAGCTGGAAAGTTCAGAGATTTTATGCCACCGATTTCTACGAACTTAGAATCGCCGTATTGGAAGGCTGAGTTTGCTGTTGCATAAGCCGCGTCGAGGGCTTTTAATTCACGATAGAAGTCAAAGATTTCGGCCTTCGATCGGGAGACAAAAACCTCTTTACGATTCTCATCGATAATTCGCCACCGCATGATGAACGGTTCAGGAATACTTTGCTCGTCCCACAACGTGGGGTCGATACCGATATGACAGTCGTGGCTGAGCATCCGCGCGAGCGATAGTGAAAGTGGGACATGCCGATCCATCGCGTCGATGCAAGCATCCGCGATGCCTTCGATGTCACGCGCTTTTAAGTCACCACCGAGGGCTTCTGCAATTTGCGAGAGTGTGGCACGGGTAAGCTGACGCAGCATGTAGACGACTTTGTCCCGAAGGGCGCCAGGAACAAGCCAATCGCTAAGCCAGAGGCGCAGGAGCGGGATCTCTTGCATGTTGAGTGTGCACGTTATTCCATCGTCGTCACCGCCGAGGTTGTGGCGATACTTGAGCTGGAATCGGCGACCTGCGAGCATGACTTGATCGGGAAATCCGGCGGCAGCATCGGAAGGGGTTTCGAAGTCGGCTTCGCGAAAGGTTAGTCTTTCGACTTCTGCTGCTGGGGCCTTGGAAAGCCAGTTACGTAGTGCAGGAACATTCACGCATCGCGCAGGAAGACGCGCTTCGTATAACGCAATAAACTCCTCTTTATTGGCATCAGGATCTGCTGAGCGAGTCTTGTGGGATGCCGCGATGCGTTTGCCCATGAAGTCGAGATTCTGCGAGATGCATTTCGGGATTGGCTTGGGGAAAAGTCCATCAATCAATCCTTGCCGTATGAACATCGCTCTGGAAAGCTCTGGGTTCATTCGGGATAGATCGCAGCGAACGCCGTCGGAGATAAGCAGCCCGAACAGTAAGACCTTGCGAATGGCGCGTGCCGTTCCAACCATGGGATCCCAGTATTCTGAATGATAATTGTACTTCGCAATATGGCGAGCAATAGGTTCGATCCAAACAGAATCGATCGATGCAGCGCGGCGTGCGTAGAGTCGCGATGTGTCGACGAGCTCTGCGCACACGATCCACTTCGGCGGTTTTTTGTAGAGACACGATCCGGGGAATACTGAAAAACGGATGCCATTGGCGCCGCGGTAATCGCGCGATTCCGCATCCCACATACCGATATTGGACAGAAGGCCAGTTAGCAACGCTTTGTGGAGACCGACATCGGAGTCTGAAGTTGAGTTGGGATCGATTTTCATCGACTTCATGTAGCGTTCAAGTTGGTCGCGAACATCTTCCCATTCGCAGAGCTTGCGGAAGGCGATGAAGTTATCGGCGCAGCGGCGGCGCATGGCGCTTCGCGACAGCGGAGCTGCTGGATCATTAAAGAAGCGCCAGAGTAAGAGAATGCTGGCAAAGTCCGATTTTTCTGCCTTAAACTTGGCATGGCAGCGGGTTGCTTCCTCCAATTTATCTGCGGGACGGACCAGCGGATCTTCGCAGGAGAGGGCCGAGACGACGGTGAGGGCATCGCGAACCGAGCGCTCGGAATCG
The DNA here is from genome assembly GCA_964618405.1 of uncultured Lentisphaerales bacterium. Classification (GTDB taxonomy): domain Bacteria; phylum Verrucomicrobiota; class Kiritimatiellia; order RFP12; family UBA3636; genus JBBQIY01. The sequence continues at coordinate 39,598 of CAZUAY010000002.1, read as the reverse complement.
GCGGCGAGAAGCATGCGCGAAAGACGCGGATCGAGCGGGAGCTGGACGATCTGGCGACCGAGACGCGTGATCGCATATTTGTAGCGTGGGGGCGTGCCGTCGGAATGAGGTTCATTTTCGCGAATGGCTCCCAGCTCGAGAAGCTCCTTGTAGCCCTCGCGGATCATGGCGGATGCGGGAGGCTGAAGGAATGGGAATTCGGACAAATCGCCGAGTTGCCAGTCGAACATCGATAGAATGAGGCCGGCCAGCGATGTGCGCCGAATTTCGGGGTCCGTGTAGTCGGAGCGCTTCTGTAGGTCGTCCTCGGCATAGAGGCGGATACAGATGCCCGGTCCTATGCGTCCGCAACGGCCTTTACGCTGTTCGGCGGAGGCTTTCGAGATCGCCTCAATGTGCAGGCGCTTGACGCGCGCACGGTGATCGTAGCGGCTAATGCGCGCAAGGCCTGAATCAATCACGTACCGGACGCCGGGGATGGTTACGGAGGTTTCGGCGACGTTGGTGGAGAGAATAATGCGACGCACACTCGGGATGATTTGGAAGGCTCGTTTCTGCTCGGCAGGAGGAAGGCTTGCCATGAGCGGAATGACGGCTGTATGTGAAAGGGATCTTCCCTGAACGGCCTCCGCGGCGGCTCGGATGTCGCGTTCGCCGGGCAGGAAGACGAGGATGTCGCCATCGACGGGGCCTGTAAGGGCTTCTTGCACGGAGTCGGCAACAGCTTTTGCGAGGTCGGCGTCTTCCCCAATGTCGTGGTAGCGTACCTCCACGGGATACGTTCGACCGGGGATGTTGATGACGGGAGCATTGTCGAAAAACTCGGAAAATCGCGAGGTTTCGAGTGTTGCGGAGGAAACGATGACCTTGAGGTCGGGTCTGCGTGGCAAGATGCGCTTGATGCATCCGAGGATGAAGTCGATGTTCAGTGTACGCTCGTGCGCCTCATCGACCATGATCGTGTCGTAATTTGAAAGTAGCGGATTGTCGCGGATTTCGGCCAGCAAAATACCGTCCGTCATGAACTTGATTCGATTGGCGGAGGAAGTATGGCGTGTGAACCGGTGTTGCCAGCCCACAAGGTTGCCCTGTGCGCCCAGTTCTTGGGCGACCCGCTCAGCGACCGTGACGGCGGCAACACGCCGTGGTTGTGTGCAGCCAATGAGACCTCTTGTGCCACGGCCCAGTTCGAGGCAGATCTTCGGAATTTGTGTGGTTTTACCGGAACCCGTTTCGCCGCAGATCACCACGACTGGGTTGGCACGTATGGCGGCCATGATTTCCGCCTTGTGGACGTTGATCGGAAGCTCCAAAATTGCTTGAGCCGATCCAGGTAATTTTGGTTCTCGGTTGGCGGCTTCAGTTGTCATGCTCAATTTAGGAACTCGTCAGAAACGTCTCACGAGCGCGTTGTTGGAGTCGTAAACCAAGAAGGGTCTTCCCAAAAGGAGGGGGGAACAAGAATGTCCCCGCTTTGCTAAAGTTTGACACCACGCATAGAGCCCATTTGGGGCTAGACTTTTAAGTTTCGATCGAAGATTTTGTCGATGTGCTTGAAGCTGTTCTCTGGGCGACAAAGGTCGTCGATTTCAGCCTTCGTAAGGTGTTGCATGACCTCTTCGTTGGCGAGAAGGAGGGTTTTATAATCTGAATCTTCACTCCACGATTGCATGGCGAGGCGTTGGACAAGGTCGTAGGCGCTTTCCCGCAGCATACCGGCGGTAACGAGGGCGAGCATCACGCTCTGCGAGTAGACGAGCCCATGGCTCATGTCCATCGAGCGGAGCATGTTCTCGGGATAAACAAGTAGACCTTCAACGATGAAGTTGATGCGTTCGAGCATGTAGTCGAGCAGGGCCGTGCTGCCAGAAATAATGATGCGCTCGGCGGAGGAATGGGAGATGTCGCGTTCATGCCAGAGGGCGATGTCTTCGAGGGCGGTCACCGCATAGCCACGCAGGACGCGTGCAAGGCCACAGAGGTTTTCACTCTTGACCGGGTTGCGTTTGTGCGGCATGGTGGACGAGCCCTTCTGGCCTTTACCGAAGGGCTCTTCGGCTTCGCGCAGTTCGGTGCGTTGACAGTGACGGATTTCGGTGGCGATTTTTTCGACGCAGGCACCGGTGATGGCGATGGTACAGAGCAGTTCGGCGTGGCGATCGCGCTGGAGAACCTGCGTAGAAACAGGGGAGGGGTTAATGCCGAGTTTTTCGCAGACGTATTTTTCAACGAAGGGATCAATGTTGCCGTAATTGCCGACGGCACCAGAGAGTTTACCGACGCGCATCGTTTCGGCTGCAGCCTCAAGCCGCTTCAGGCACCGCTGCATGTCCGAGTGCCAGAGCAGGAACTTCATGCCGAAGGTGGTGGGCTCGGCATGCACACCGTGCGTACGGCCCATGACGGGCGTCTTGCGATATTTCTCGGCCTGAACTGCGAGGGTGGCAATCAAGGTCTTAACGCCCTCAATGATCATGATGCACGCTTCGTGCACATTGACAGCCATGGCAGTGTCGACGACATCGGTGGAGGTTAAGCCGTAGTGGAGCCATTTGGAGTCTTCACCGAGGCTCTCTGCGACGCACCGCGTGAAGGCGACAACATCGTGATGGGTGGAGGCTTCGATCTCATCGATGCGTTCGACGGTGAACGTCGCATTTTTGCGCATCCGTGCTGCTGTTCCGGCAGGTACAATGCCGAGTTTTTCCCAAGCTTCGGTGGCGGCGAGTTCAACTTGTAGCCAGACCTCGAACTTGTGTTTGGGAGTCCAGAGGGTGGCCATGGCGGGGCGAGTGTAGCGGTCGATCATTGTCAATTTTTCCAGTGTGATTTTTGTCTTGTTATACAAAACGCGTTTTATTTTACAATAAAAATTAAGTCAGCAAATGCCGAATATGTTTTTTCCTTAAACGTGAAATTTGTTTTCATGGATTCAAGGTTATCGACTGAGAACCCATCAAGATAGCACTTAATGGCAGGTTTTAATATCTCCATGTTTCGTTTCAGCTTCCAAGATTCCGCGAAGTTATTGGTGTCTGCAAGTAAAACGAAGATACGATTTTCGGATCCAAATCTCATTTCCCCTTGATTCTCGTAGAGCCACTTAATCAGCTCGACTTTGTGCTGCATCGAGTGATTCAAGATATCAATCCGATTCTTCTGAATTGTGGCTAGGGCGTTTTTACAGGCTATATCTCTTTTATTCCTGAGTTTCTCTGTGATTTCATATTGGCATTGCTCATCACTTGCGGTGCAGTCAAATGTGATGTTGCATTTTTTTGCAGCGGTCTTTAAATATGACAATTCCGTTGGGATATTTAGTTTTTTTGCTACAATTTTAATGTATTTTTTGGGCAGATATGTGACTTTTAAATCGAAAGGGATACCGCCAATAAAGAAATCAACGTTTTTGATCTTTCCAATTGTTGGGAGGACACGTTGATGTGTTTTAAATATCCATTCTGTCAAGACAGATGACCAGTAGTTATACCAACTGTTTACTACATAGCCTGAAGCAAATTTTTTGATCGCATTATCAAACTCAGAGACAAGTTCATCGTATGGGATTATTTTATTGGTTTTCACATAAGTACTGACTAGGAACTTGTCTAGTGAATTCCGGTAATCACCACCCCATTCGAAGAATTGTACTTTATACAGGTTTGACTCAATTGCCGTGATGTCTAAGGCCAAGAGTTCTTTTTTTGCAGCCTGCTGGATAAAAGAGTCTAGTATTTCATGGGATTTATCGAGATTGGAAGAAAGTTGAGAATACAGTTCTTGGAATTGGATTCCAAGTGTTGTTGCTTTAAGTTGTATCGAGTGTTCTAAAGCAAACTTTAGAAGAATCTCTTTACGAGTAATTGATTTAATTTTCAACCACAATAGACCTAACCTATCCGTGCTGAGTTCTAGGAGTTTTTGCTCACGAAAACACGCATTCCAATATTCAAATGTTTTCATTCTAAGGTTTCCCGATAATAAGAATTTCGCTACTTCCAGCTACGCTCCCTTTGCCGCCTCGTCCAAAGTCATATTTCTTATGCATAACTGAGGTATGCTTATATTTCGAAATAAGTTCAACCATGGTTCTGATGTCGGGATAACTTCGATCATTATAGCTTAGAATCCAATGAGGAATGTTTTTCGCCTTTTCAAATAAAGCTTCGAACGATTGTATAATGGTCGCCTTCTTGTCAAAGCCACTAGGACGCTTGGGATGATATCGTTTCGTAGAATTAACAAAATCCTTATCCTTCCAGTACATCGAAAAGGTTTCTAGTAGATGATAAAAACCTTGATAGTCGGCATGGCTATCGCAATACGGCGGATCGAAATATACGAGATCAATATCTTGCAACTCGGAAAGGAGTTCAATCGTATCGCAGTTGAAACTTCGATTCATTTGACCGTTATCGAAAACAGCTTCATTGTATTCCTTTAACATACCCATGAAAATTTCTTTGATTGGGCGAATAAGACTCGAATTACGCTTAATACGCGCAGGACTTGATGCATACACGAGTGCTTGTGTATGTGCAAAGTGCCCCATCGTGACTTTTCGTGTCATACTTCGATTCATAACAGCAATGGCAAGCGCTTTTTTATACGGACTCTCCAGCCGTTCTACGTTTCCTCTGAAGGCATCAAGAAGTTTACACTCCTCTTCTTGAAAAAAAAGATTTGAGTACAATTGCTCAAAAAGATTGTAGTAGGTAGGGTCTGGGTTCTCGGAAAACAAAGTGCAAACATTTGCTCCCGAGAGAGTTTCGCAAGTGTTTTCGATTAGAGCTAATCCGATTTCGTGATTGCAACGCAGAAAGTCGTTGGTGATTGTCTGAAGTCCATGTTGTTTCATCAAAAAAGAAATAGACTGCGACCCTCCAAATGCATCAAGAGCTATTTTTGCTGTTTCTGGAAAAAACTGCGCGATCCAGTTTCGATGAATATACTTTGCACCCAGATACTGTGGCTGGGGAAAGCCATAGCAAAAATACTGGATTTCTGGAAATAATGAAAGCACTCTCACATGTGTTGATGCCTTATGCGCGTTTGCCGAGGCGGATGATATCTTCGCGACCTGGGCCCGTTGAGAAAAGCGTAATTGGGAAGCCAATGGCTTTCTCGATGTACTTGACGTAATCGCGTACGGCAGCAGGAAGTTTGTTCCAGTCGCGAGCACCGCGGATATCGCTCTTCCAGCCGGGGAGCTTCTCGACAATCGGTTTGGCACGGTAGAGTGCAGGTGTGGCTGGGAAATCATTGACGACTTTGCCGTCGATTTCATAGCCCGTGCAGACGGGGACTTCATCGAGGTATCCGAGGGCATCGACGAGGGTCAGCGCGACTTCGGTCGCACCTTGGATTTGACATCCGTAGCGTGTCGCGACAACGTCGAACCAGCCCATACGGCGCGGCCGGCCCGTGGTTGCACCGAATTCGCCTTTGTCTCCACCGCGTATTCTCAGCTCTTGCGCTTCATCCCCGAAAATCTCGGAAACAAATGGACCCGCACCGACGGCGCTGGAGTAGGCCTTGACGACCGTGATGATATCCGTAATCTCATACGGAGGGATGCCGGCACCAATTGAGGCAAAGCCAGCGAGCGGGGAGGAGGAGGTTACCATGGGGTAAATGCCATGGTCAGTATCCTTGAGTGCTCCAAGCTGTCCTTCAAGGAGAATGCGCTTGCGTTCGGCAATGGCTCGTCGAAGCAGGGCAGCGGTGTCGCAAGCGTAGGGCTTGACGATCTCCGCGAGCTCGCGAAGTTCGGCTTCAATGGCCTCAGGTTTAAGAGGCGGTTGGTTATAGATGGTGGTGAGGAGCGGGTTCTTGCGGTCGCAGAAAAGTTTGATGCGCGACTTGAGGTAGTCTGGATCGAACAGTTCACAAACCTGAAAACCAATCTTCGAATATTTGTCTGCATAGAAAGGCGCAATACCCGATTTGGTAGAGCCGAAACTTTCTTTTCCGAGGCGGACTTCTTCCCACGCATCAAGTTGCTTATGGACGTCGAGAAGAACCTGTGCGCGATCAGAAATGGCAATTTGCGGCACAATTCCCTTGGCCTTAAGTTCGTCGAGTTCTGCTTTAAATGCCTTGATGTTGAGCGCCACGCCTGTGCCGATGACGTTCATCACCTTGGGGTTGAATACGCCTGACGGCAGAAGGTGTAGGGCAAAGCGACCTTTATCATTGATGATGGTATGCCCAGCGTTGTTGCCTCCTTGAAAGCGGACGATGACATCGGCCTCAAGTGCAAGCAGATCTGTCATTTTTCCCTTGCCTTCATCACCCCAGTTTGCGCCTACGATTGCGGTTGCCATTTTTTTAACTCCTTGGTTCGACTAAAGGAATACTTATAGCATAAAAGTGGGTGTATTTCAAGCGGTGATCGTGATTGAACTCGGGGCGGAGAAAGGGAAGCTAGACAAGAGCAAGGCTCCGTGTTACGATTTCGTTTGTTTTGATACCGGATTATTCAGCAAGGATTTCACGATGAAAATGTTATGCCGTTTGCCCGAAAAATTTGACCGCTCTTCCATTTTTACCACGGTCTTGTGTGCTACGTTGGGAGGGTTCTCGATATGATCACTGCCGTAGAAGAACCGACACAATTGTACGCCTGTCTTGTTAAGAAAGCTCTCGAGGTGACGAGCAATTCGCTCTTCAACATTCCGCCGTTAGAGGTGTGGCAAGAAGCACTTCCTGAGAAGCACCAGAAATGGATGAAAATGCTAGGACTTGACCCCTTGCCGCCACGTACCGATCTGAATGTTACGGTGACGGGTATTCTCGATCGGGGTAATTATGTGGTGGAAAAGTTACATTTCGAACCGGTGCCGGGTTGCAGAATTGCCGCCAATTTGTATCGGCCGAAAGTCATCAAGGGTAAGCTTCCTGCGATTGTTTATCTTTGTGGACATTCCAAAAGAGGCAAGTTTTATTATGAGTTACATCCTCGTTGGTTTGCCGAACATGGCTATGTGGCCATCATCCTTGACCCGATCCAAATGTGCGAAAACACTGGCGTTCACAGTGGGACTTTTTTCAAGGGCTGGTGGCATTGGTACAGTCAGGGTTATTCGCCGGCTAGCGTAGAGGTGTGGGCGGCCATGCGTGCAGCGGACTATCTACAAGCACGTCCGGAGGTCGATGCGGAAAAGCTTGGTATCACGGGTAATTCGGGAGGAGGAACGATCGCGTGGTTTGCCGGAGCGGCTGACCCCCGTTTCAAAGTTGTCGTCCCATCCTGTCAGACGGGGAACCTGTACCAACACGTCCGCGATCGAACGATCCAAGGGCACTGTGACTGCACCTTCTGGGTGAACACGTACGAATGGGATTTTCCTGAACTCGCAAGTCTTATCGCTCCACGCCCACTCATGGTCTGTGCATCGTCAGAGGACACGCTCTTCCGTCCGTATGCATTCCGAGACGTCGTTCAACGCGTTCGGCACGTGTATAAACTTTATGGATGCGAGGACATGATCGCGCTGGTCGAGGCCGTGATGCTGCACGGCTATTCTAAGGAAACACGTTTGCCGCTATTTAACTGGTTTGAAAAACATCTGAAGGGCTCAAACGTCCCCGTGACGGATGACCTCGCAGAGACGCCTGAAAAGGACGAAAACTTGGCCGTCTATGTGAATATGAAGCCTCCTGCTGACGATAAGATGAAAGAGATCGATTCGTTCTTTCTTCCGTTGCCGGGATTGCCGGAACTGAAGGGGCGTGACGAATGGAAACGGTATCAGTCTGTCTGTCTGGACAAACTGCGCGAGCTAACATTTCGGCAGATTCCGGAAGTGATTCAACCTTTCAATACGGTAGGAAGGGAACTGGGCATCAGCATTGATCACCGGTTTCACGCCTACGAATTTTATTCAGAGCCTGGCATGCAGATTCGGGCGAACGCGGCCAGCCCGATTGGTGGTCCATGGCCGTATCCGCTGATTGTCGGCACCATGCTGCCCGATGCGCACACGGCGTTTTTCTTACAGGGCGCTAACAACGAGGCGTTTAGCAAGCTGGAGGCGGGGTATGCCTGCGTCGAGGTTCGCGGGACAGGTGGGAGCTCGATCGGAGCCGGGATTGAATGGACGGCTAGGCGCGCTTACCCGATTGTGGGCCAGACTTATTATGAACGGAAGACGCTCGATTTGTTGGCGGCCATTCAAATGTTTCGGAGGCAGCAAGGTGTCAAGAATATTGTCGTCTATGGGCGCGGCTACGATGCGGCTGTGGCTATTTATGCGGCGTTACTTGATCCAGAGGTTACGGAGATCATCTTGGAGGATCCTGGGGTTACGCATTGGAACGGGGGGCCGGAATTTTTGAATGTTCTCAAAATTGGCGACCTCCCCCACAACCTGGCGCTGGCTTTCCCGAGACCGATTAGCTTTATTGGCAAAATCCCAAAAGCTTACGAATGGACAAAGCAATGTTATGATGCGTGTGGCGCGGGGGAGAAGGTGAGCGTGTTTCCCGAGCAGGGTGATTGGAAGCCTGCTCAGGATTAGAGCAGGACGGTGTTGCTTGTGCGAATGCTCTTGGCCTCCGCTTCAACAATCCGAACCGATCGTGCAGCGTCCTCAATGGTCACAATCTGAGGTGGCATGCCGCGTTTAATACAGTTCAAAAAATAGTTGATCTCGTGCGTATAGCCCATGCCCTCTGCGAGGGGAATGACTTCGGTGCGGCCTTCGCGATAAACCTTGAGAGCGGAATCGGCTGCAATGTCGAACACGATGGAAGCGCGTTCGCAGTTCACTGTGAACTGCATCGTAAACGGGAATCCATCCGCCATGGCCCATGCCCCTTCTGCCGTGACGAGCGGGCCTCCCTCGCCGAAGTCGTAACGCGTAAAGACGTGATCGATTTCACTCGTGATCTTACTGTATCCGTGACTCGTGACAGCCTTTGGCATACCGAAGCACCACTGCACGAAATCAGTGTCGTGAACGTGAAGATCCAAGATCGCGCCGCCACAGGCATCGCCCGATCTATAGAAGTCTGTGTTAGGATGGGCAGAAACGCGACGAAAATGCGCTGCGACGATGCGTCCGTAGCGTTGACCTTGGATGACTTCTTTCTTCAGCCAGTCCCATCCCGGCCAGAAGCGCATGCACATGCCTGGCATGGCGAACTGGCCGTTCAGCGCCGCTTCGGCCGCGCACGCAGCCAGCTTGTCGGCTTGTCCAGCGGTTCGGGCGACTGGTTTTTCTACCATCACATGCTTGCCCGCGCGTAAGGCAGCGCAAGCGTATTCCAGATGCAACGGAGTGGGAAGGCAGATGTCGACGAGCTCAACTTCCGGGTCGGCAATCAGCTTCATGCCCTCGTCATATTGTCGTGCCGTGCTCGGGTCAAACCGACTCTGGGCTTGTCCTTCAATGTTTCCCTTGGCTCGTGCCCGACCGCTTAACCTTTCGGGGTCGATGTCGCTAACCGCGACAATCGTCGCCAGAGTATGTTGCGCATAAACATCAAGATGGGTATTTCCCATCATGCCAATACCGATAACGCCTACGTTGATCATTGAAAACTCCTTTAGGCGGGGATAAGTTTTTTGAGTGAGGTGGCTGTTTTTTTAAGCAGACCAGGCCGCCACGGCATCATTTCTGCAATCACCGTGCGCGAGTAGCCAATTTTTTTCAAGGCAGCAGAAACCTCGGCCCATGGTACATCGCCCTGCCCGAGATCGCAGAAGCCTTCCAGACCACCGACACTGCGTTTGAAATCCTTGGCGTGCACGCGGCCAATCCGCTTGCCCAAGATTTTGATCCAATCAGCAGGGTCTTGATGATAGCCGAGCACGTTGCCAATATCGAAATAGGCTTTTACCCAAGGACTCTCAAAATGATCAATGACGGAGCAGAATTCGAGCGGGGAGTAGAACAGGCCATTCCAGACATTTTCGAGACAAATCTCGACGCGGCACATCTCGGCGACTGGCACCAGCGCACTCACCGCGCGAACCGCTCGCTTAATAGCCTGCTCGTAGGGTACGGATGGGAAGTCAGGCATCCACGGTATGTGGATGGCTCCCGGAACGACAAGTAAAGACTTGCAACCGAGCCATCCGCACCGCTTCAGCGCAGCCTTGTGCAACGCGATGGATTCGCGCCGAACTGTGGCGTCGGGGTGTGTCGGACAAACATCCCAACTCATCCCGGTAGCGAGCGTCTCCACGACGAGGCCAGACCGGTCGATCAACTTGCGAATTTCCGCGCACTCTTTTTCGGTCGTGGTAACGGAGAGTTCCCCAGTCTTGCCGATGCAGAGTTCGAGCGCCTCAAATCCAGCCCGTTTCGCCTCAAGAAGTGCATCTTTAATCGGATGCGTTCCCGCCAGTCCGTCTTTGAATGACCAATAACTAATTCCATGTTGCATCGTAATCCTTTCTGGATGATAAGTTTCCATCACGGTGTCTAAAGTATCATTTCAGTGTCAGAAAGAAAAGGCTTTATTCGCTTTACTCGTTTTATTGGCTTTTAATGGCGCGTTTACTTGTTGCGTCAGCAAGTCGAATGTGCTAAAATCTTATCTGTCAATGCAGGCTACAGGTGAAAGGACGTTTCGGCCCTGGCGCACAACGAACATCATGGCCGCACATGGCGAGAAAAGGTGGAGACTATGGACATTCTTGCAGAATTGAAGGCCGTGACGGAGGTCTTAAACCGCGAGGGAATTGAGTATGCCCTGTGCGGCGGACTTGCGATGGCCGTCTACGACCTTCCGCGCGCCACACTGGACATTGATCTGCTCATCCAGATCGACTCGCTGTTCAGCGCCAAGCGAGTCCTCGAACCTCTTGGATTCACACTGAGCGGAGCACCGATGACCTTTCACGGCGGCGACGTGCAGATTTATCGTCTGGTTAAGGCCGACATGGAAAGTGGTTCCGAGCTTATGCTGGACTTCCTGCTGGTCACCCCGAGGACGTCGAAGGCATGGGAGACGCGACGGGAAGTCACTTGGGAAGGGGGCGTCCTCAAGGTGGTGTCTCCCGAAGGACTCGTGTTGCTGAAGTCCTTTCGCCGAAGTGGGAAAGATCTCGATGACATCAAGCACCTCAGGAGCATCAGCGATGAAAATTGATATGAGCTCCGAAGCCATCAGTCGGCGGCTTCGCCACGTCGAGCAACTGAGAAGGCTTTGCCTTTCGCTGTCCAGCTCAAGTGCCGGTCGGGACATCGCCCAGAGATTCCCGGACAACGCGAACGTACAGCGCACGAACCGTGCGCTTCCTGTCCTTCGCCGTCCCTGACGGGCGTCTGAAATTTCGGCATCTCTAAGGGTAATCGGTCAGGCACAGGGGGCTGTGCCTGACCGATTACTCTCTAAGGGTCAATTTCGATTGCCTCAGTATGCGATCTGTGCGATAATTTTACCTCTTTTCGTAAGGGTTCTTTACTTGAAGAAGTTTGACTGGAGAATAAAATGAATCAAAACAAATCGGATGTCGTGGTTTTGGCCGCTGTAGCGCATCCTGACGACATCGAATTTATGATGGCTGGAACGATGTTGCAGTTTTCGGATCGTGGTGCGAGCATTCATTTCTGGAATCTTGCGAATGGGTGTTGCGGCACGGCACACGAATCGAAAGAGAGGATTATCGCGATTCGTGCGGCAGAGGTGGCAGCGTCCGCCAAGCTCGCAGGCGCTACTTTCCACGCCCCGCTTTTCGATGATCTTTCTGTTTTTTACGACCAGAACTCCCTTGCGCGGGTTTCGGCTGTGGTGCGAGAGATTCAACCCTCCATCATTTTGACACAGGCTGTGAACGACTACATGGAAGATCATCAGAATGTTTGTCGCCTCATCACAACAGCCGCTTTTAGCCGCGGCATGGCTCCGTACGTCACGGTGCCACCGCGACAGCCGTGGCAGGGATCCGTTGCACTCTACCATGCGTTTCCGCATGGACTCAGAGATTCACTTGGGCATCAGATTAAAGCGGATTGCTTTGTTGATACGACTTCCGTGATCAGCCGCAAACGAGAGCTTCTCAGTTGCCACAAGAGTCAGAAGGAGTGGCTCGATGTCAGTCAAGGAATGAACGCCTATTTGAGCGAAATGGAACGCCTGAGTCTTGAAGTCGGAACTCTATCGGGCCATTTCGAACATGCAGAAGGCTGGTGCCGTCATAATTCGCTTGGATTCTGCCCTGCGGATTTCAATCCGATGAAAGCAATATTAAAAGGAGATTATCATGAAACGTCCACTCAGTAAACTTGCCCCAGAATGGTGGGATTATACCACGCTTGATTCAGAAATTTTGAGCGATGCCGCAAAGCTGAAACCGAAAGATTTGGCGCAACTGTCGCGTCCTGGTTTTAAGGTCAGCATTTACGACACCGTAGAAGAATTTTATGCGGCTGAGGCGCTGGAGTATATCGAAGCTTGGAAGCAGTCCACGCCAGACAATCCTGCAGGCATTTGTGGGCCGATCGGACCGACAGAACAACTCCCCATTGTTGCCCAGCTCGTGAATGCGCTTGGCCTGAATTTGAAAGATGCGCATTTTTGGGGTATGGACGAGTGGGTCATTGATGGCCAGACCGTTCCCGAAAGTCATCCGCTTTCTTTCGTTAAGTGCGTCAAATCACTCTGCTTAAATCGTATCGATAAGTCATTACGTATGTCGGCGGAAAATCTGCATTTCCCGTCCACAGAGTCGGATGATTTTTCCCGTAGCTTCGATTCCATCCGCTGTGTGTTGATGCAAGGTGGACAAGGCGAAATCAAACATTGGGCGTTCAATGATCCGCTGCAGCGAAAAGGCAAGTATCGCGACGCACCTCCAAGTCCGGAAGCGTATAGAAAGTTGAAGACCCGTAAGGTTAAGTTGCATCCCGTGACGATTACGCAGAATGCGCGCACGAGCGGTGGCGGCAACGTGGCACTCGTGCCGACGGAGGCCATGACCGTAGGGCCGTATGAGACCTGGAAGACCGATACCGTTTCCATCTGGCATCCCGGACATCATGACAATCCGTTTGGCATGCGCTTGACGGCGATGATGATTTCGAAGCGTATTCCCGATGCTTCCGTACCCATGTCGTTGCTTGCCGATCATCCTAATGTTCGGTTCAACTTCCTGCGTTCTGGCATCGGCTCTGTCGCGGTTGAGATGCATTAGGTGAGCGAGTAGCGAGTTGCGAGAGCGTATTGGCATTGAATTCAGATCAGACCAATGCCTTTTTAGACGCCTGTCCCGAATGGCGCTAACTTAAGCCCTGTTTCCAGCTCTTAATCTTACTCTTAATCCTAATCTTAATCCTAATCTTACTCTTAATCTTACTCTTAATCTTACTCTTAATCTTAATCTTAATCCGTTCTGTTGAAGAGATTACGATTACGATTATGATTATGAAGGAGAGATTTCCTTAAGTTAGCGCCATTCACGCCTGCCCCCTAATTTTTCCTCAATATCCCGCTAATCCTGCTGACTGACAGAGCTGGCCTAACCCGGCAATCCACGAAACAAGAGCTTTTTTCGCCTCTTCCCCGTCTGTCAATGGCACTTCCTGATGCGCTACACGGGTGTTTCTGAAATCGTTAATTAGACATACACAGGCAAGCAAATCGCGTCCGCCACTGAAACGAAACTCTCCTTTCACGGACTCAAAAACACCCGTCAGCTTCGTGTTGTCGTTGAGGGCATACTCAAGACAACTGCGCAAAAGCCCCAAAGGTGATACCCCGTTCCGATAAACTAGGGTTTTCTTCAAATTGCGCGCCAATTGTTCATAGTGTGGAATCAACCGACGATCCGCAGTACCGAAATACGGTTCGAACCATTCCCGCTGTTCCTGCATACCGCTTGGCATTAAAGGTGTAAGTTTCTGCAGAATCAGGCCTTTAGCGACCTCGTCAACAACACCCAGCATTGCCGTAAAGACAGGAGCATAGTTAACCTCAGACTTCTTTTCGAAGAACCGGAAAAGGGATATGGACTCATCAGCGGCCTTTCGCATTCTCGTCGGCAATGCGGCAAGAATCTTCGCGTCCACAAGGCCCTGCGCTTCATCCATGCGGCCTTCAAGCATTCCCATATCGGCAAACAAGGGAAGCTCTTCCTTGAAATTTTCAGCATTCGTCAAATCCTGCAACGCTGGCGCACACATCCTCACAAGTTCTTTGAACGAGCTTCCCTGGAACCGCTGGAATACGCTTTCAGGAATGAAAACGTATTCCCATTTTCCATGCTTGCCTGATGCGCCCTTGCACCATTCGATTGCCGCACGCGCTTTGAGCGGCACGTCCCGATCAGCCTGACCTTTTGTTTCAACAAGGTAGTAGTTACCGTCATGGGTGCGGACAAAGAAATCGGGCGTGTAGAACGCTAACCGCATGCCCTCGGAAAGATAGTCAATCCTGAGACATTGCGGCCCTGCATTCTTTGCAAAAGCGGAAACATCGCTGATCTTGTCGCACAATTCAGCAAATGCCGTCTCTAACGTCCTGTCACATGGCACGAGATTGAAGAGCGTCTTCTCTGCCCGTCTAACTGGGTGGCGCTCACTAACAGTCACCTGGAACGGACGCCACGAAGCGAGCGAAAAGGGCTCTGTTTCAGATGTGCGAACCTGCTTCTGCATGACCTTACCACGGATCAACGGGACAAACACTGCTCTGACATGCTCCACCACGTCGCTTGCGGAAAGCCGAGTCGCTAAAGATGAATCATAAATCGAATGGCCCGTGCCAAACAAAATCTCTTCGAAGAACGTCTGCAACAGGGGCCCGAGTACGCGATGCGTACCTTTGACCTTACAAATGTATTCAAGCTGTTTCTCGTAAAAGGAAATGGCACCAACGCCTGTGTCAAGGAGTGGCAGGCTTACCTTCATGTACTCAACGATCTCGCCCGTAATCAACTGCCGTCCTTCGTACTGGACTTCATCGTTTCCACGTTGATCGCCAACAGGCAATGGATGGTACTTCTGGAAAACCTCACGAACTTCGCTTTCAGAAATCGCCTCCAGTACTGGCAACGTCTGGTTCGCGGCCGTCAGTTGCGGAATCTGAATATCAAGCGCGGCAGTGTTCTTCTTGGCCGTGTCAGGATAGATGGATACCGTTGTGGTCGGCACTTTGCCAACGTCCATAATTTCAAGCGGCAACCCCTCCTGCGAGAGTTCATCACGATAAAGCCTTGCAAACGCTTCGTGCTCAACCACGGCTACGATTTCATTGGCCTGTCCGCATGGCGTCATGCGACGCAGTCCGCGCCCAAGTGTCTGCTCGGGCAAAATGCCCGCCTTCGAACTATAAGAACGCAACGGCACAATCGTGGTCACGTTCTTAACATCCCACCCTTCACGTAGCATCAGCACCGATACAATGCAGTAGTACGGACTGGAACCGGAGTCAAGTTCCCGACTGAGCTTTCTCAAGGCCTTCAAATCTTCGTCGCTGATGTCCTTCTCGTTTTCAACGAACACTTCACGAGCATCGGCTCCTTTTCCGACTTTTTTCACCTTACCTTTAAGGTTGGTGTGCAGGTTGATGGTGCGACTGTTCAGCTCTTTAAAAAAGGAATCATGGTTAAGACGTTGGGTGATTTCATCCGCCGCCTTTGTATCTTCGCACATGATGAACAGCAACGGTTTTTTACCGCTTTTGAACCACTCTTCGCGGCTCTTCAACCATCGCTGGTAACCCAGATTGAGATGCATCTCATACTTGTATGCCGCATTGTCCGTCGCTTGCTCGTTAAGCTGTCCGGCACGACCGATGATCGGCGTCTTGACGATGCCAGCATCCACCGCTTCGCCCAGCGGCGTGTCGCAGATGATGTGTTTGAAATAGTTGGCCTTGTTGTCCTTGGGTGTTGCGCTGAAATCAAGCTGCGCTACCAGTCCATCACCCCCGCGCTTTCGGATGCTTTCGTGGAGCGACAGAATTGCCTCATTCCACGCCGAATCCGGATCCCACACGTGGTGGGCTTCGTCGTTCATCACCATCACGTGCCGATGCGAGGTAATGCGATCACGCAACTCCGCGCCGGTGTCAAGCGCCTTGGCCTTGCTAACCGCCGGTCCCATCCACGCATACGTCTCTCCGCTAGACTGTCTGCGTTTCGAATTATCGTAGAGCCTATGGATGTTAGTCAGATAAATTGTTCCGCCGGTGCTGGAGCCGCTGGCCTCGTCCTGCAATACCGTCGTCATATTCCAGTCCCCGCGCCACTCCACGGGAATCAGGGGATCACGGTCGAATATGTCCGGTCCACCTCCCTCTGGCTTGAAGTCCTCCTTCAGTCGCTCGAATACCGTCAGATTCGGCGCGACGACCACGAAATGCCGGGCCATCGGAGACTCACTCTCACGTAAAGCGTGGAAATAGCTCCAAACGATGGCTAGGGTCATCACCTTCGTCTTGCCGGAACCCGTTGCCATCTTGAACGCATAGCGACTCCAAGCGTCTTCCTCATCGGTAACGCCCAATGCCGCCGTTTCTGCAAACGACCCTCCATACTCGGCAATCATCTGTGAGAGGCATTCCAACCTGCGCACTTCCTTCAGATAGATCAGCGTTTCGATCGCCTCGCGCTGACAGAAGAAATATTTGAATTCATCTCCATTGACACGGTGCGTTCGATTGAACCAATGGTGGAGAAGCTGCCGAGAGGTATCGCTCGCGCCGAAGTAGAAGGTATCGCGCCATTCCTTCACCATGACGCGCAGATTCTGTGCGATGGCGATGTTCGAAGGCCTCCGTCCCTTGATCACGACAGCCCCTTCACCGCTTTCCGCCCTCACACGATGACGGTTCGGCTCTTCCCACGCCGCATACAGCGGTTCGAGTGCATCGGTCTTGATTGTCAGTGGCTCAGACATAGGTTACTTTACTTTCGCACGATTGTGACCTTGAAGAAATTACCGTCTCTGTTATCTTCAAACTCAATATCAGGATACACCTTCAAAGCTCTCAAAATTCCGCTGCCAAGCCCCCGATACGCAGGAAGAATTTTCGTTGCAAAAGAAGCGAGAATCGGATTTCTAATGTTCGAGTTTCCGCTCTTGATATTCTCGATCGTCAGGTTGTTCGGTAAGTGCCCGGGACTGATGATTTCAATCCGATTTGAAAAAACGAAAACCCGGATAGGAGCGGAAACAAAATAGTCACGATGAATCAACGCATTGGCAATCAACTCTTCCAATGCGATGCGGGGAATCTCTGATTTCCCCGTCGAATTCACGGTCTGTGCGCCTTGAATTCCTCGTGTGTTCGCTACAAGGAAGCCGAGTGTTTGTTGGAAAACATCCCCAATTCTTCCCGTGATGTCACGACTATCAATATAGGAGTCTTCGGCAATATCGGTGCCGGTATAACAGACGGCTTTAACCAGAAATGTAGGCAACCTTGTTTGCGGGCGTTTACAAAACAAGAGCGTGCCAGCCAAATTAGGGACACCGTTCCTGGCTAAATTCATATTCTCAAGCAGTTTCGGCAAAGGAATTGCCTGCGTGTCGGTCGTTTCTCCGTATTCTTTGAGAAGAAAGTCTTCAAAGTACGGCAGGTCAATGTCTGCGGCCGTCATGCCGCTGACGGGTGTCTCGTCAGCATGAATGATGCTTGCGGACTGAAACATACGCTGAATTTCCTCACGGGATATCGCCTTGCGTTTGTCCGATCCAACTTTAACCCAAATCACACCGTTATTGTCCATATACGGTTTACTGATTCCGTTCGCGACCGCCACGACCATGACCAATCCGTCAGGATGGGCTATATTCTCCGTCTGCGGATTTATCGGCGGATGGACAGATTGCGAAGCTGCATTAGAAATAAGTAGATTAATCCGAGCAACAGCCTCTTTTGCAAGACCGCAAACAGCATTCTGATTCGTCACGCCAATGAGAATATGGCCGCCACCGGAATTTGAAAAAGCAACCATCTCTTCCGACAGAGATTGCTGATTGTTGACATCGGCCTTGAACTGATGGCGGGAGTCTTCACCACGGCTGATTATTTCGATAAGTTCTGCGATTTCCATATGCTGTATACCTCCTTGCGCCTATTAAAGGCTTCTTCTCCGCCTTCCATGATGTCGATAATTTCCTGTTGAAGCACGGTGGAATCTATACTTCCACTTAGCAGAGAAATCCGGTCCCCTTCGTAAGAGCATGCATGAATTTGCTCGGCATCCCCAAGAACAGGAAAATTGGCGTTGTGTGTGGCAAAAATGAACTGCGTACCTGTCTTCATACTCTTGATGAGTTTGATGACATCGTCGTAGATCGTCTGGTTGTCCAGATCGTCTTCGGGCTGGTCAATGATAAACACGTCGTTATCGCGCTGGCTTAAAACAAAAAGGATCAATGCGGATGCTCTTTGTCCCAGCGAATGTTCCTTCAGTTCTTTCCCACGATAGTTAATCGTGAATTTGTTCGGCACTTGAAAACACAACAAATCAGCCAACGCGTTCATGAAATAGGACTCAAATACATCAGGAGAGCTACCGGCATTCGCTTTAACCTGATTCCAATCGCGATACATCGCCCCGAAATCGGCGTAGGTGTCGACCAAGCCGTTTAGCGTCGTTTCACGGATACTACTACCACGGAAAAACTGTTTCATGCAGTTCAGGAAATCGGCCTTGTTTCCTTTGAACTCGGACTCGATCTCTAGCGCCGCGTTGTTGTCGTTGACCCGTTTCAGCTCAGTTCGGATCAACGTAAACTCTTCCCACCACAGACTGTTTAAAGCATCCAATTCAGTCAGCAACGCCGTCTTTACCCCGCTTTTCTGTTGCTGCTGTTTTTCGAGAGCCTCCACCATCTGCGTGGCGATGACAAGACGCTTTTGTTGTTGGATGAAATCATCAGGCTGGATAACGGTTTGCCCACTGAGTCGAAGCTCTTCAGCAAGTTTACGTTCGGTTCCTGCAAACTCTTCCTGAAGCCCTTTGACCTTGGATGAGAAGTCGCCTGCGAGTTTAAGCAGATCACCTTGTGCCGTCTTGGTGTCTGTGGAAATCTTCTTGATTTGTTCAAACGCATCCAAAACTTTGCCGTAGGCATCAAAGTAGCGACTGAAAAATTCCCCGTCCTGCTTGCTTTGATACGCCCTTGCGTTTTTAAGGTCATCTTCATGACGACTGATAAACTCGTTCAGATCGGCGATGTATTCGGACACCAGCGTCCCAATCCTCTGCAGAGCTGCGGCATCAGCGTTGAAATCGACTTTCTTCTGTAGTTTTGCCTCTATGCCCAACTTTTTGAATGCCTCAAGCCGGAACGATGCATCCTGCTTTTGGGCTTCATATTCTTTCTTTTGATCTTCTGTGTTCTTGAGCTTGGATAATCGCGCCACCATCTCTTGAACCTTTTGCCGCTGTGCATCGATCCGGTTACGAACTGTTTTCAGTTTCTCACCGACCAGTTTCTCAACGAGGTCTTTTTCAAATCCCTCGCCCGTGCTGGCTAAATCTTTCTGCCCGAAATATATCGGCTTCCGCAGTACGGTTTCAAGGATTGAGACCCCAGGCTGGAGTTTACCATCCAGATAAACATTGGGTGCCTCGCCCCAGATGCGAGAGACGAAAAACGTCTGGCCATATATATCTTTGGCTTGAACGGTTACTTTTCCCCCGCTGCCCAAAGTATGTCTCACCAGAGAACGCTTATAATCCTGATCCATGGCCTTGTCGCCATAAGGAATATCTAGCACGTACCGTAGTGCCTCCAGAATGGACGACTTCCCGCTACCCCGGATGCCAATCAGCGTATTGAGAGCGGATGAGAAATTCACGGTTTGCTGATCGAGGATGCCGCCTTGGAAAGCGACGCTGCAAATGTGCGAATGCCGGACAGGAACCGGTTCTGATGCCACCCGGTCCTCATAGTCCAACAAGGCATACTTCGTCGCTTCAAAGGTGAAGTCTCCGACTTTCAAAAAACACGGGTCGCCCTTTCCAATGTCCTCGATGCTCTTACAGTCGCTGCCTTCGACTTCCGCTGGATACCAGTCGCCCAACCACGCTTTCACTTTGGCCCTGCATGGCCTCTCTTTCCCCGCCCCGTCGTGGGTTCTGACTTTCTGAAACCCGAGCGTACGCCTTCTCAAAGACTCGTAATTGTTGCCTCGCCAGTCCTGTAGTCTGCCCCCCCCCAGTTCCGACCATAAACCGTTATCAGCTTCCACATGCGCAAAAACTAGGAAGAAGTCGCGTCCTGTTTTCTCCAGTTCAGAAACCATTTGGAGAAGATTCTTGTCGCTCCGGCCATTCGCATTCTCATATTCAGATGGGGCTTTCCCGGGAAACATGGAGGTCAAGAAGGGAGCGATGTAATCTGTTCCGTTCGCTAGCCAACTCTCACTGAAAACAACCAGAACATGAATGCCGTTCGCGCCGTCATTGGTAGAAAGCTCAACACCCGGCAATAGACATATATCCGTCTTTCGTGCAGCCTTTTTAAGGGCTTTGAACTCATCGCACGCGAATTTGTTGTGGTTCGTGACTACACCAAGACGGATCCCCGCCTTTTCCAGTGCGGTAGTATAATCGCTCACAAAACTGTTTGTTTCACCCGTGTATGTGAACTCCCTGTCGGCGCGGGTGTGCAGGTGAAAATCCGCTCTCAGCCAGACGGAACCGTTCTTAAAAATGCCGTCGTTTTCTATGATGCTCTTCGGTTGGGAATCAGGGTTCATACGTTGACCTCCACTACAATGCTCGTGTCACACCCGAAAACGTCCACGACCTTCACACAGATCGTATGCTTGCCGGGTTTGTCGTAAACGTGCCCCGCATCACTCACCGTCTTGAGCGAGCGGTCCTTGCGCGTGCGGTAGTCCTGCCAATCGTGCCGAAACGGTTGCCCCGGCTGCCAGTCGAAGTCGACTGCCCAAAAGTCGATGAAGTCGAAACCGCTCTTGACCGCCCGCTCCTTCAAAGCCGCCAACTCTTTGCTGGGTACTTCCGATAACGACGGCATAAACTGGGTGACCTTGACGTCGACCGACTTCACGCCGTCTTCCTTCCGATGGACAACCTCCGCCTCCAACACTGCCATTTCGAGAAACGGTGGCGGCGACGTGCGGTTCTTCTCCATTACCTCGCGCGGAATGGGTACTAGGCGCATCTTCACGCCGAGACCCGCTTCAAGCCCCAGACAAAACTGCCTCAGATCCATCTCGAATTCCCAAGCTAAGCACGTGACCTCGCGGCCTCCCGCCTGCCGCACCGCCTCGGCCACGGCCTGCGCATCCGTACGCGTGAAGACGGAGTCGATGCCGTCCACATGACAAAACGCGCCGCCCTTGCGACCGTGCAGCAGCGGGTTGGGCGGGTTGGCAAGCACCTCGGCCTTGAAAAACTCCAGCACCACCCGGCGATGCTCCCCTTCAGCCCCTTGCAGCCGCTCCTTCTGCCACCACTGACGCTCGTAGCGCCCGAGGTTAAACACATCGAACGCACGGTACGGTTGCCCCACATCGTGCAGACTACGCTGTAGGTCGATCATACGTTTGCGCGTGGTGTGGATCGCAAACCGTCCCAGATCCGCCAGTATCCAACGCCGCCCCAGCCGCTCCGCCACCGCGCCCGTCGTACCGCTCCCGCAAAAGAAGTCGGCGACAAGATCGCCGGGATTACTGCTCGCATTGATGATGCGTTCGAGAAGAGTTTCGGGCTTTTGGGTAGCATAGCCCAAGTTCTCGGAGGAAATGGCTTCGAGTTTGCCGACATCAGTCCATAAATCCTGAACTGGAATTCCTGGTGACTCGTCAAGATACATTTTGAGACGAATCGCACCTTCTTTGCTTTCAGGAAACAGGAGCCGGTTTTCTCGGTCATACTTTTCCATCCGTTCCTTGCCGATTGACCAACCATTCCTATGCGGCATAAAGCCCTTGTAGGGGTAGTAGAGGTTTGGTCTTGGGTTTGGACTGCGAAGGGTCACGGATTGAAATCTTCTCCATCCGGACGGAATCGTTTGGTCTTTCGAAAGCCGTTCCCAAGTACCATCTGGTTTTTCAACGTAAGAGAACGACGTAGCAACAGATTTGTCGGAACGAATACCGAATTGTTGATTCCAGATGTAATTTTCAGTCTTAGTGTAAAATAGGATTGTATCGGAAATCATGCCGTATCGACCTGGGTCGTTATGGGCACCAGTACGTCGCCAAGTAATTTGGTTTACGAAGTTAAATCCCGAAAAAACCTCGTCGAGGACTTGTCGAAGGTAGGAGTTCATCCGAGAGTCACAATGTACATAGATGCTCCCTTTCTCCGAGAGCAATTCCTTCATGAGCGACAGCCGTTCATACATCATGTGCAGATAGGAATCGGTGCCTCTGCCCCACATATCTTTGAACGCCACCATTTCAAGGCAGGACTGGTCTTTGCCGACGGTCTCCTTGCCGTCGCCGATGGGCACGTCCATCGTAAAGTCCGCACCAACGTCGAAGGGAGGGTCGATATAGATCAGGTCGATCTTGCCCTTGAAATCTTTGAGCAGGCTGGCCATGACAAGTTTGTTGTCGCCCCAGACGAGGCGGTTGCGGAAGTCGGGCTCGTAGGGATGCGTTTTTTCACGCAAGGTCATCAGATTCTGCTCGAAGAAGTCACCTTGGCCTGTGGCGGCGGCGCGTTGGCGGGGCTCATCCACGGTCTCGATCTTCTGCATAGGCATGGAGCAGGCGGCAACATCCACCTCCCGGCGGTTGCCGTACTCGTCGTACTTGCCATCCCAGACCAATTCCGTGCGCATTTTCGAGAGCGGATGCGGATTCGCTGGCCCCCACTTAAAATCATTCGTCATATCGTCTTGATCTCCAATTATCCGAAGCTCTGAAGCGGCCACACCGCAAAACGGCTAACGTGCGTGAATCGGCGGAACAGGCCTCAATAACAAGGCTGATTCTAGCACATTCAACCATCTGCTTCACCAATAAAAAGGTTTTTCTAAAAACAAACCATTGCCAACTGGAAAAAGACCAAGCTGATCTTCTGCCGAATGAAGCAAATCTCACGAAGAATCATCTTTGCAGTGCATCAGGGTCAACCCTGAAAACAAGAAATTAGGACTTGCACTGATCCGTTGTGGGTGGGGTTTGTTAGAGAGTGGAGAGTAGTGGGTAGAGAGTAGAGAGTAGTTTCCGATGGGGGCACCCCATACCCCGTATGAAGAAAGTATGAATGATGAAGTATGAATGATGAAGGGGTTAGGGAAGAGTTTTAGGCCCTAGGCCCTAGCTTCGGCAGGGGTGTCGTTTTGACATCCTGCCACTTGTTTCTGGCTAACACCTAAGGCCTAGGGCCTAACGGCTAGTAGTCCGTGCCAGAGACCACTTGTCCCCAACATTCCATTATTCCACTCTCTCACCTCGGCTCGCCACAGTCTTGCCCTCCAGTGCGAGTGCGGAGCCTCGCGTTCCCAGGGTGTTTGCGTGATCTCTCGGGCCCAACATTCCATTATTCCATCATTCCATTATTCCAATCTGGGGGGCGACAGGGTCACCCTTGAAACAAGAAATTCGGCCTTACACGGGTTCGTCGTGGCGTGGCATGTTTTCGTATAGCAAGGAAACTCATTCAAGTGAAGCCATAGAAGAGGTGGACGACATCTCACGGTACCATCTTGAAAAGACCCGAGGTTTTGACAGCCGCCTTGTCAAACGTGTATACGGGAACGGCGGCTTCGTCGTCGCATGAGCTTGCGATCAAACAGTCGGAAAACCCAGCGTCGCCTTTTTCGTAAAGGGACAAGGCACGGCTGACCCGGTCTTGATGCTCAAGCACCAGGGCCGGCGTACTCAACATTCCGCGCAACAGCCTTGCAATGGCGGCCTTCTCGTAGCCATAGCCAGAATCCAAAACCCAGATCAACTCGCATAAAACAACGACGGAAACAAAGCCGGGCACCTCTTTCGTGCAGTGCGTCTCCATGAGTTTCGTGGCACGGCGGCTCTGCGGGGGATCGTCCTGGGTGAAAAAGCGAACCAGCACATTGGTGTCCAAGCCGATCATTTTCCGGCCCCCCGGACAACCGCCCTCTCGATCTGATTCAAACTCAACGGTTTGGTGGGCTTGGGGAGGATGTGCTTCAAGGCACTGATCGGCGTTGAAACCGGTGTGAGTTCAACACGGTCTCCGATGATGACGAATGAAACGTGGCAGCCCACCTGAAGCGAGAGCTTTCGCCTAATCTCCTTCGGGATTGTAATTTGTCCTTTCGATGTCATCGTGGCGATCATGAGCGCCTCCTTACTTTATTGGAATATTCTGAAAACACTCCTTACTTTATTGACTCGGCACCATCCTGTCAAGAAGCATTTTGGTAATCGGTTAGCGACAGGGATGTCGGCATTGATGTGCGGATCAGCGAGCCGAAGAGGAAGCCGTTTGAGGGATGCTTCGGCTTGAGAACGTGCGGGTTCTGGGGCGTTGCGCGGCTTTTGCCTCAGCGGTGCGCCTGTAGCGGCGCCTCTACACCCCGTTTGAATGGCGCATCCCTTTGCCCGTATCGCGCTTCCGGCGGACGCAAGTCCAGCCGGAAGCGCGTGGGCTTCGTGCTGCATCCATTCAAACGGGGCACTCGGCTTGTTTTCCGCTACACGCGGACGCGTCGGTTCTGCCTCTCGGCATTCGCGGGCAGGACTTTTTCGACGCCTATCCCCTAATTTTCTCTAATTTTCTTGATGTTTGCAACCGAACGAGACTATACTGGCCGTGAAGTTAGGATTGCATTTATCTGGAATGTGTCAAAACTGTTTAAATATCACACCCTGTTGATTTAAAGGCGTATTCGCCGGTTGGCCTAACGGAATGACATCAGGCATGAAAAAAGAATTATCACAAGAACTTACGGCATTTTTAGGTGTAACCCTATTAACATTCGTGTTCGCTTTCATTGATTGGAAGACCGGCTATGAACTCAATTTCTTTGTGTTCTATTTTCTGCCTGTCTGCTTGGCTGCATGGTACATCGGAATGGTCGGCATGGTGGCGACAGCACTGCTCTCGGCCATATTCTGGTTTGTGGCCAACGACCTGTCGGGTCTTCATTATTCTTCGCATGTCTATTCGGTCTGGAATACGATCATTCGGCTTACTGCGTTCTTGTCGATTGGCTGGGCAATTGCTGATATTCGAAAATTGACGATCTCCGAAAAGGAAAAAGCAGACGCGCTGAGAAAAAGCATGGCCGAGATTAAAGTGCTCGAAGGAATATTGCCGGTCTGTTGTCAGTGTAAAAAAATACGGACAGATAAAGGCGAGTGGCAACAAATTGAGTCCTATATCAGTCAGCATTCAGGTGCATTGTTTTCGCATGGCTATTGTCCGGAATGCTATAAGAAAGCCTTGGCTGAAGCTGGGTTGAGTGCAGAGGAGCCCACTCCATGAATTTGCGTTGCATTTCCAGTTTGATTGTCGCCCTTGGCGTCCTTGCGCGTTGCCTGCCTGTGCGTGCCGCACGCAGACAGGTGCCAAGCCCAGCGGTCGCAACGTTCAACGCTGAGTCTTGACCGACCCCAGTCTGGATTTTCATCCAGCAATGTGCGGATCAAGGCGATGTCCTCGTCCCTCAACTCGCGTCCCTGCATGACTAAAATATCTGACAATATGAAGCAATATACAACATTTACGGAGCTGAGTTCAGCCCTACATTCAGCCCTAAAATAGTTTTTTGCGCTGGACGGTGCTGCCGCGACAATGATATGCTTTAAATAAATCGGGGTTGTTTATACCCCCCGTGAACGGTTCCGTTGTCGGCAGGAATTCATCCAGAAAAACTAAGGACAGAAAAATGAGAAATAAAGGATTAGCTTGCATGGCCGTGATCGGTCTGGGTATAGGTGTTGCGGTGGGCGCCGAGATGCTTGTCGTAGAAAAAGGCATCAGCAAGGTGCCGATTATGGTAGCGTCAGATGCTTCGGAAGCAACGACAGAAGCGGTCCAAGATCTCGTCACCTATATTGAAAAAATATCAGGGGCAAAAGCACAGGTCTTGGTTGAGGGGCTTGCCCCCTTTCCTGAAAATGCAATCTGGATTGGTGCGCATCCTAATTTGGACAAGGTTTTTCCTGGCGCTAATTTAGCGTTTACCTACCCTGAGGAAATTTTGCATCTTTGTAACGGACAAAACATCCTCATCGCTGGCCGTGATCGCATTGTTGGAACGAATCAGATTGAGTATGGAACCGCTAACTCCATCTATACGTTCATTGAGAAGCAGCTCGACGTTCGTTGGTTGTGGCCGAGTGAGCTGGGCGAAGACATTATTAAACGGGAGACGATCGCGTTTGCGCCTTTCGAGTTTCGCTTTCATCCTATCTTTCGTTTTCGTCGCCTCTGGCCGCGTCAGCCTCGTGTTTGGCATCGGAGGCAGCGGCTGTTGCTCTATTCGTATGAATTTTCCGCCGGACACGCCTACACAGATTGGTGGGTAAAATACCACGAAGCGCATCCGGAGTGGTTTGCGCTGCGGGCGGATGGCACGCGTATGCCGGAGACTTGGGGGAAAAAGGGTGAGGCCGCCAAACTTTGCGTGTCGAATCCAGAAGTTGCGGCTCAATGGTTGACGAACGCGGAAAAGGCCTTCCGTGAGAATCCGAGTCGTATCATGGCCAGCGCTTCTCCTAATGATGGAGGAGGCTTCTGTGTCTGTGAAAACTGTACCGCAATGGATCATCCGGCCGGAGCAACAAAGGATTGGCCGTATATGTCCCTGACAGACCGTTACGTCAAATACTGGAACGTGCTTGCTCGAGGTCTACGGGAGCGGTTCCCGGATCGCGAGGCGATCGTGGGAGGCTATGCATACAGTGCCTATAAGGCTCCGCCCATTGCGGCGATGCTTGAGGCGAATATTGCAGTTGGTTATGTGGGATCGTTTCCCACGGCGAATGACGAAGTGACCCAAGCACAAAAACAGGATTGGTTGGCTTGGGCTGCAAAGGCCTCGGCACTGGTCTACCGCCCGAACCTCTTCTACTATTCGGGTGGTTATATCGGTCTGCCGACGCTTCCAACGCGGCGCACGATTGAAGATATGCGTTTCCTGGCTGAAAACAAATGCGTTGGTTTCGAAGTTGACTCCTTGCCGGGTAGCTGGGCGACGCAGGGCTTGGAGTTTTACCTCATGGCCCAACTGGCCTACGATCCACTACAGGATGGCGAGGCCATTATCAAGGATTATTGCCGCCGCGGTTTCGGACCTGCTGCCGCAGAGATCGAGCAATACTTCAGGTTCATGGAACAGGCTCACGAAGCGATTCTTCTACAGATTAAACACTCCGGCGGTGCAGCCCGCGAAATGATTGGTGTCTGTCAGTCGGTTTATACGCCCGCGTTACTGGCGCAGGCGGAAGCGCTCATGCTCCAAGCCGAGGCTAAAGTCGCTGCCGGGCCGGAGCTCTACATTCAACGCGTTGCTTTTTCGCGCACCGGTCTCTCGTACGTTCGGCTCCAAGCGGAGATTATGACTGCGATGAAGCTTGTGCGTGAGAGTCGCGGCGCAGACGCGGCAGCGGTGAAGCTCGCTACCGAGCTTTGCGCCGCACGCGAGGCGTTGCTAAAACAGGCTCCGTCATACGCTATTAATTCTGCTCGCTGGTTTCATGAAGCTCGTCGACTCGAAGATTACATGGGGCCGCCGTCTGAGGAGCTGATTAGTAGGCAAACGATAGAAGCTGTTCGTTTACGTCCGGCAGAATGGACTCTCGCTTTCTCTGACGACTTTCAGCGCACAGAGCTGGGCCCAGATTGGGACGTCAAGACCGGTAAGTGGACGGTTGGAGGAGGGGAGTTGACGGCGTCAGGCGAAGGAATCATTCGGCTGACACATGCGTTCCCTGGGCTTCAAAAAGTTGAATTCGAAGCGACCGTGACGCCGAATCCCGGTGTGTCGGATGTGACCCCGTTTATTCAGTCTGGGACGAACGGGCTCTACGAGGGTTATTTAATGCGGTTTGGCGGCAACTACAATAAGGACAGTGGTGTCTTGCGTAAGGGAGAGGTGATGGAGGCCTCTGAGCGTGTCATTGAGCCCAACAAGACGCATAAGATTGTAGTTGAGAATGACGGCGCACAGGTGCGTCTCACGGTGGACGGCGACGTTGTCGCTGCATTTACCGAAGACTATCCGCTGATTGGTGACGGACACGACAGGATCGGATTCTATAAGTTTGAGGGGATCCTCAAAATCCGTAATCTGAAGGTGTTTACGTCACCAGCGGTCAAGATAGAAAAGGTTGTTATTGGAGAAGGCGAGGGGTTTGATTAAGAAGTGGCTCGTCGCGAGTAGTATTGAAAAACTAAGGACAAAAATTTGAAAACTAAGGGATTCGCTTGCATGGCCGTGATCGGTCTGGGAATTGGTGTTGCGGTTGGCGCCGAGATGCTTATCGTGGAAAAAGGCATCAGCAAGGTGCCGATTATGGTGGCGGCAGATGCTCCGGCAGCAACCACAGAAGCAGTCAAAGAGCTTGCGACTTATATTCAAAAGATCTCGTCGGCAAAACCGGAGATTCTTATTGGAGCAGTCGATGCTATTCCTGAAAGCGCAATCTGGGTTGGCTCACATCCTAACTTGCCACAACTCTTTCCCAACGCTAATTTAGAATTCACGTACCCTGAAGAAATTCTAAACCTTTGCAACGGGCAGCATCTGCTGATTGCGGGTCGCGATCGGATGGCCGGTACAAACCTGGTTGAAGCCGGTACGGCGAATGCCGTTTACACGTTTATTCAGAAATATCTGGGTGTTCGATGGTTTTGGCCCAATCAACTCGGCCTCGACATTCCAAAAAACGAGACCATCTCATTCGCATCGTTTGATTATCGTTTTCATCCGATTTTTCGTCAGCGCAAGCTGTACCCCGGTCGAGCACCCGAATGGGATCGATTTCAGCGGATTGGGCTGACTTCCTATGCGTTCTCGGGTGGGCACGCCTATACCACTTGGTGGGAGAACTACCATGAAGCGCATCCGGATTATTTTGCGCTCCAGCCGGACGGTACACGCGATTTCTCTAAGCGGCCGCAAGACGCCAAACTCTGCGTTTCGAATCCGAAGGTGGCGGAACAGTGGTTGGCCAACGCGGAGGAAAAACTCCGAGCGGATCCGACGCTCTTGGTTCTCAGTGCCACGCCAAACGATGGGCCGTGGTTTTGCATGTGCGAAAATTGCCGTGCGTGGGATCATCCCGATGGGACGAAAATTCTGGGGCATGTCGCGATGACGGATCGATACGTGCGGTATTGGAACATTCTGGCAAAGGGGCTCAAGGAACGTTTCCCGGGACGCGAAGTTTACGTGGGCGCGTTGGCTTATAGCACCTATAAAACCCCGCCAATCGAGGCCACGCTAGAGGACAATATCGCCATGGGTTACGTTGGACATTTCCCGTTGGCCAACGACGAGGTCACGGAGAGCGAAAAAAACGCGTGGCAGGCCTGGGGACAGAAGGCTACCGGCGGAATGGTTTTTCGCCCCAATTTATTTCATTACTCCGGCGGTTGGCTCGGTCTACCGACGCTGGCCTTGCAGCGCACGATCAAGGATTTCCGGTTCTTGGCAGAAAATAAGTGCGTGGGACTGGAAGTCGATACCTTGCCGCACTGTTGGGCTACGCAGGGAGCGCAGTTCTACTTGATGATTCAACTGGCGTACGATCCGTTACAGGACGGACAGGCTGTCCTGCAGGATTTTTACCAACGTGGGTTCGGTCCTGCCGCCAAAGCCATTGAACAGTACTGCAACGTGATGGAACAGGCCCATGAGGACATTTTGAAGAAAATCAAGCATTCTGGCGGCTTCGCGCGACAGGCCACGGATGTGTACCGCGAGGTTTACACCGATGAAGTCCTGGGCCAGGCACGGCAGTGGATGGATCAGGCCGCGGCCTTAGCGGTGACGGGGCCGGAAGTCTATCAACAACGTGTGGCTTTCTACCGCGCAGGTTATGAGTTTACCCAACTTCAGGTGGAGATTATGCGAACCATGGCGCAGGTGCGGGAAAGCCAGGGGAACGATACGGTTGCGGTGCAAAAAGCCATAGAGCTTTGCGATCAACGGGAAACCATGAGGAAAGAAAATTGGTTTGGTGCGAAGTATGCCACCTGGTTCCACGAGGCGCGCAGACTAGATGATTATATGGGCCCCCCATCGCAAGAAATGCTTAAAGCGTATAGGTCTCAAGCCGTTAAGGTGGATGATGAGGTTGTCGGAGAAGGAAAGGGATTTGATTAAAAAGTAGCGAGAAGCAAGTGAACAAGATAGCCCCGACAATCTTGTCGGGGGCTCTTAAAAGACCGAGAGAGGATAGTCTCGGCTACCTGAGTAAGCGGTGTCTCAATCTTGTCAAGGTGAGAAGAAATTCTCCCTCGCCCCTCTTTCACCTTCCGGCGAGCAGGTTCCGAAAGTACTCGATGGTTTTTGGAAGACCTTCACTGAGGGCGATTTTCGGCTCCCAACCCAGGAGTTCCTTAGCAAGGGTGATGTCGGGTCTGCGGCGTTTCGGGTCATCTCTGGGCAACGTCTGGTAGACGAGTTTGCTCCCAGTTTCGGGTAGCAGTGCCAAGGTCATTTCGGCCAGCTCTTTGATAGTAAACTCACCAGGATTACCGATGTTAAGAACTGGTGTCGGCATATTGTGCTTATCGAAAAAGGCTCTCATCGTGGAATGGGGAAGTGCCATATACTTCTGGATTCCATCGAGAAGATCATCCACGTACTGGAAGCTGCGCGACTGCATGCCGTCACCGTAGAGTGTAATATTCTTGCCTTGAAGGGCTTGGACGATGAAGTTGCTGACGACGCGTCCGTCATGCGGATGCATGTGGGGTCCGTACGTGTTGAAGATACGGATCATGCGCACATCGACCCCATATTCACGGATGTAGTCGGCGCAGAGCGTTTCAGCGGCGCGCTTCCCCTCGTCGTAACAGCTCCGGGGTCCGATGGTGTTGACGTGGCCCCAGTAGCTTTCAGGCTGCGGATGGATATCGGGATCACCGTAGACTTCAGAGGTTGAGGTATGGAAGACACGTGCTTTGGTCTTGAGCGCGAGCTCAAGCGTATTCATCATGCCGAGGAACGAGACCTTGATGGTTTCTACGGGATTGCGCTGATAATGGATGGGTGAAGCAGGGCAGGCGAGGTTGTAGATCTCGTCGAACTGTCCCCAGAACGGCTGAACCACATCGTGCATGAGGAAGGTGAAGCGTGGATTGTCGAGGAGGTCGTAAATGTTGGACTTTGAGCCTGTGAACAAATTGTCGAGTACGGTGACTTCGGATCCGGTGTTGAGCAGACGGCGAGCGAGTTGCGAGCCAATGAAGCCAGCACCACCGGTGATGAGGCATTTTTTTGTAAGACCGTTCATATTATTTTATTCCTATTGTATATGGGTTGATTGAAGTCGGCTGTTTACCAGGTGTCGGTACGGAAAGGCGAGGCGGGTAGACCGTCTGCGTTGTAGAGATTGCAACCCTCGGGATTATCGGACCAGGCGTAGCGAACGGCTTGGGGAGCCTTCACGTCCGCCGTCGACACGAGCAGCGTGTCTCCTTCAATAGTTGCTTCAGCTCTAACAAACGTTCTACTGGCATCGGCAATGAAGCAAGTTTTAATTCTGCTCTTTGGATCCTGGATCAGGAGACCAGAGCCGACATCAGTGAAGCGGACGCGAATTTTGTCGCCTTCGATCGTGTAGCCAGCATAGTGAGGGCCGTTGGGGACGACATTCTGGTTGTAGGTTTTGGCCAGCGCCCATTGGGCAAGACGGAGACCTACAACCTGCTTGTTCCTAGGATGGATGTCACCGGCGTCACCGATATCGATTGCTGAGGCCATGCCGGTATTGAGGCATTCCCGGGTGGTTTTCAACTGCGCCTCGCGAATGTGCACCCACGTGGAAGCCGGATCGTATTCGCTTGGGGTTGTGTAGTTGGCGAGTTGCACACAGATGAAGGGGAAGTCTCCTTGACCCCACGCATGGCGCCAGTCGGTGATCAGGTTATCTTGCGCTTCGAAATAAGCTTTATAATCTTTTGCTACACTTGCGTTGCTCTCGCCCTGATACCAGATGGCTCCTCGAATTCCATAAGGAAGCAGGGGGTTGATCATGCCATCATAGAGGGTGTAAGGGCTATTCTGGTTTCCGGGTAGGTGCAGGATGCTGGGAGAGGGCGTCAGGCCGACGTCATGTTCGATTTTGCACAGCCATTCACCAGCGAGAGAAACTGTTTCGTTCGAACCTGTCGCAAGTTCAATTCGCATCTCATTCCCAGGTCCTCCCAAGCCGCCAGCGAATGCAAAAGACCAGACGCGTATGGCTACGCTAACCTGATCTGAGGTATTAAGCGATGAAGAAACGCTGTAGTGTCGGGGCTGCGCCCAATATTGCTCTTCGAGCCCTGTTCCGGTAGCGCCGATTTTCGTTCCATTGAAGTAGGTAACGTCGTGCTTATCAGCAGAGCCAATGTGGACAAGCAGTTCTTTGCCAACCCACGTTGAAGGGATTTGCACGGTTTTCCTGAACCAGAATGACCCATTTGTAGTGGGCTCCTGACACTGCGCGAAGGAGGCGGGAAGATTGACCTTGCTCCATGCTGTCTCGTTAAACTCTGGTTTCGCCCAGCCTTTTTCTTCTCCCATATTCCCAGGATCCAGTGGAAAGTTAGGAGGTGAAGCTGCTTTCCCCCAGTAATCATCGCGAGCAATATTCGCTTCATATTCCGTGACCATCTGTGCGGTGATGGGTGATTTGACAAGGCTTTCGCGAGAAGTCCACGCTTCGATACGTGCGCCGCCCCAAGACGAGTGGATCATGCCCACAGGAACTTTCAACTCGGCATGGAGACGCTTGGCAAAGAAGTAGCCAACGGCTGAGAAGGTCTGGGCGTTTTCAATCGTGCAGGTTTGCCATTTGCCAGCGAAGTCGCTCTGGCGTCCCATGGGTGCTACTTTGGGAACCGTGATCATACGGATCGCATCGGAATCGGACGGCTCTGGGTCAGCGTATGCTCTCGAAAGTGGAAACTCCATGTTTGATTGGCCTGAGCACACCCAGACTTCGCCCACCATGACATCCTCGATACGAACGCACTCATTTTTGTCGTTGGAAGTGATGCTGAGTGTATAAGGTCCGCCGACGGGTAGGGGAGGGAAGCGAAGGGTGAAAAATCCACTCGGGCTGGCAATCGTTCGTGTCGTGATTCCGGCAATTTCGGCTCTGATTTTGATATTCGGTAACGTGGATCCCCAGACGGGGACGCTGATATCGCGTTGTAGGACTGCGTGGTCGGTGAACAGGGAGTTAAGTTTCATTTCTGTATTGAAAAAACTGCTCGTCGGGGTAAATTAAGGAAGCACTCCACGGTGCTTATTTGAATAGCCATGAAGTCTACCTTTTCAGCGCAGTCAAAACAAGGAAAAACGCCGTTTTAAGGCGTTGTTCTGAAATTTCGGCTATAAGGCGACTGCGTCGCTCTCGGCGATGGCTGCCCAGTCATACCCAGCGGCGCAGATCAATCCCGTTTCACGGGATTTGGCATAAAGCTCAGCATCCGTGAGGAGTTGCACGAGTGCGTTCGCAAATGCCACGTTATCAAAGCAGGGAACAGAAGAGAAGGCATTGCCATAGATACGTCTGTACACAGGGAGATCGTAGGCGACAACGGGAAGGCCGGCTGCCATCGCTTCACACACCGCCATGCCCCAGCCTTCTTCATGGCTTGGCGCGAAGAGAATCTTTGCTTCCTTCAGCTTGGCGTAATACTCAGGAGCAGGAAGAAAGCCACCCTTGGGCCGAAAAGCTTCGATCAAATTGTCGAAACCTCTTTGTTTGATTTCCTTGAGAAGCTCCGTCTCTCCGCTCATGCCACCCATCAACCGAAGCGTTGTGCCGGGACGAAGTTTCAGGACTTCCTCCCAAACGGGCAAAATGTCGTGTAGCCCTTTGTTAGGACGGATACCGACCATGACAGCATCAACCGTTTTTTTTGCTTCTTTTACCTCTGAAATCTGGCTGAGATTAATTCCGCATTTCATAATACGGATTCGACTCGAAGGCATCCCAAGCTGGAGAAGTCGTTCCTTAACAAGATCTCCAGCATCCGTATCGTAAACCCACGCGGCATCAGCATGACGGGCGATTTGTTTGAGACTCCATTCTTGCATTTTCCACGTAAGCGTATTGGCGATGCGATTCCCTGGGCGTTGCGAAGGTGGGAGTTCACGATGATGTATCCATGCCGTCCAGCGGCACGTCGACCACTTGCGCTTCATCGCCAGCGCGGGCACGATGTCGCAAAAATAGTCGCTGACGGTGATGACAGCATCGCAAGGCGACATCTTATTGACACGCCGACTACTATCCATTGCCGAGAGAACGTAGGACCACAAGCGCGACATTCTGAAAAGCTCTTTCCGAGCGAACAACGAAGCGCTAACAACGGTCATCGGCAGAGTGCACCCCATACCCGAGAGCATGCCGCGTCCCCCGGGCGTGGTCATCAAATGTTGACGTACCTCAGGATACTCATCCAGCCACCGTCTTGACACCTCATGAAACCGGACCGGCCCACCGGTTATGCTTCCGGCCTCCATACCACATCCATTCAATATCCACTGTATGCTTTTCGTTTTCATGATTTGGACTGTACTGGGGAAGCCCTTGAGGAGATCATTTTTCAAAAATACCAATGGCGATCCCATTTGCACACGGATAGATTTCGCCATATTTATGCGCAGAAGCGTCTTCGAAATTCGTTTCCACCCAGTCGTTCATGTGGGAAATACGTTTCATGAAAAGTGTACGGGAGAATCCAAGCCTTCCATCTGCGATGCATTGGTCAAGGAACTCATTGTAGCCGAGTGGAACGGTGATAAGTAACTTTCCTTTGTCTGAGAGAAGCTTCTTAATAGCTTCGATTGCTGTAAGAATTTTTTCCGGCTCTTTTGGCGTTTCATCCCAGCCGACATGTTCAAGCGTCGAAATGCAGACGATCAAGTCATAGCGTTGCTCTGGGCTGTAATCAACGATATCAATGTTTTGAACTCCATCGCCTTTTTCATACTTGTCCACAATGTCATGGGAAAATCGGATGTATTGGGACAGGACGTTCCCTATTTCGAGGATAGCGCCGGCCCACGGAAACATTTCGATTGCGAGTGGGATCTCTACTGCTCTTTCAACTCGAAAGGTCGCGTTTGAAAGATGCGTGGCATAGTGGTAAACTCGACCGTCCAGACTGAATGTTTTCTTTGATCTGAAAAGAAGAACCCAGAGGTACCGGATGAATCGAGAAACGACGATGATGGGGGTTTTAAATCCATACGTGTGCCAGAGACAACCAAAGATTTCCTTAAGTTTTTTAGGCGCTAAAGCGTAATGAAGCCGCATCGTGCTTGTCCTTTCCTTATCGTTGTAAGCTGACAGAATATCATGAAAATTAATCATACTGATTTTATGTCAGGTTAAGCAAGTGAAATGTCAATCATCTGCGTAATCGGTCAGGCACAGCCCCCTGTGCCTGACCGATTACCGTTTTTTATAATTCTTCATTGATCTTGTTCCAGTATAAATGTTATTATTACTACCAGTTTCTGTTTGGAGGAGCTTAGGTCTTTATGGACAATAATTTCTTAGAGAAGCACAAAACGATAACAACTTGGATGGTCCGGCTCTTACCTTTTGTGCTCATTGCAGCCGTTTCCTTTAGCCGACTCTTCAATTTCATTCGAGCTTTGCCGAACTACTTGCCAATTGATGACAGTTACATCATCTTGAATTTCGCACGCAACGCACTCGAGCGATACGAGTTTTTTTCCTATAACCCAGGGGAAATATCAACAGGAATTACTGCACCTCTTTATTGTCTTTTACTTTCTTTTTCTCATGCTTTACACGGAGGGGCGAACTGGAATATAGATGTTACGGTTGTGGGGACGATCTGTTATGTTTCCTCGTTTATTCTTGGCAGTCTTGTGGCGTATCGGATAAAGGGATACGTCGCCGCCGTGATATTTTCCCTATTGTTTGGTCTTTGGGGATATTTGGCCTTCTTTGCCTTCTGTGGCATGGAGCCGATCCTGTATATTGCGTTAGGTCTTGCTGCCATCTTGAGTTTTTTTCGTAAGCGGTATGGACTCGCGGGATTTTTTGTAGGCCTCGCGACATTGTGCAGGCCCGAGGGCGTTTTTCTTTTATTCGTGCTTGGGCTTGATCCTGCTTTATCCCTTGTTTTTGCCCTGTACAGAAAAGACAGGGTTGCTGCGAAAAAGCATCTCTTTGCTGGCATCAGACTCGCGGGATTTTTTTTCATGATTGTCTTTCCGTGGGCTTTATGGTGTAAGCACATTTCTGGAGATTTTATGCCATCGACAGTAGCCATGAAAACACATCGCGTTCCCTTTTCAGAAACTGCGAAGTATTGGTGGTCGGCTTTACGTATGTACAATCCGAGTGCATTTGACACTAGTTTGGTCGTTTCCCAAATAGGTGAAACGGCTTTCATGAAATTTCGGCGTGTTGTCCCGCTATTTCTCTTTTCGTTGGCATCGATTCCGTTTCTTCGAAAGCAACCGCGGAATTTGCTCCCCCTGCTGTACATGCCGGTTCATATCCTTGTTGCCGGATTCAAAAATCCAATTTTTGCGGATAATGAACGGTATTTCCCTTTTGATTATACCCTCACCTTGATGTATCTGTCGGTTTTCCTGGCGGGATTATGGCATGTTGATTTTAAGGGGCGTTTGTCAAAACTTGCTCTCGCCGGAGGTCGTGTGGGCTTCTGCAAACTGGCAACCAAAGTTCTGACCTTGATGATTGCGGTGTCTCTGGCGGTTATGATGCTATTCGGCTATAGCCATCACATCAAACACTACCGTATGATGTCGCAATATTTCTATATGTTGGACTATCAGATCGGTGAAGCGCTTGCAAAACATACCCCTCCTTCGACAAGGGTTGCACTCTATCAGGCTGGAGGAATAGGGTTTTTTGGAAGGCGGTATATTATTGACGGAGGAGGCGTTACCGAGCACACGATTTGGCCGTATATCAGGGGTGAGAAGACTTTTGGGCAAGCTCTTGTGGATCGAGATGCTGACTTCATTGCATCATTTGGCGACGACTGGCTTAAAAATGAAGGGTTACTGATGACTGATACGCGCTTTTTTACGCAAATCCCATTGCGTTGCCGTGGCCTCTACAAAATTAATAAACCTGCGCTTCGTGAGTATATAAAAGGCAAAGCTCATTCCCGAATTCTATAGTCCACTTTCGGCAGAACAATCGCAGCCTACCAAGACCTCGCTGGACTTGGAATTCACACGTGACATTCCACCCCGTAACAAAGACTCGAATCTAAACAGAGAATAGGTAAAACATGAAATTTCGTAAATTATTCATTAGTATTGCTTCACTAGCAGGAATATCAGCAGCGTTTGCTGATCCGCTGTCACTGGCCAGCGTTCTCTCCGACAATGCCGTGATCCAGCGTGATCTGCCAGCGCCAATCTGGGGTGTTGCAGCGCCAAATGCAAGAGTTGAAGTTAAAATCGAAAAGGATGAAAGTATCGTTTTCGAAACCTCTGCGCTCGCGGACGACTCGGGAAAGTGGCTTGCTAAGACGAAGCCTTTTTCTGCAGGCGGACAGTATTCTCTTTTTGTCAGTTCAGAGGGAGCGGGGACGATTGCCCTCACGAACCTGCTCTTCGGCGATGTGTGGATATGCTCGGGTCAATCGAACATGGAGATGTCTTATAGTTGGGGGTTAACGCGTGGCAAAGAAGATATCGAGAACAATACCTACCCGGAAATTCGATTACTGAATATTCCGAGAAAGGT
The DNA here is from genome assembly GCA_964618405.1 of uncultured Lentisphaerales bacterium. Lineage (GTDB taxonomy): Bacteria > Verrucomicrobiota > Kiritimatiellia > RFP12 > UBA3636 > JBBQIY01. The sequence continues at coordinate 1,774 of CAZUAY010000002.1, read as the reverse complement.
CAGCTTTGAGCCAGTCGATACGTTTTCTGCGAAGTGGGCGGTTTGCACACCGGCGACGGCGAAGCGAATCTCTGCGTGCGGTTACTTTTTTGTCGCCGCGTTGAAGAAAGAACTCTCCGATGTTCCGATTGGCCTCGTCGATGTAACCTGGAGCGGAACCTATATCCAGACATGGCTCTCGCTGGACAGCATTGCCAAAGTTGAGGAGCTTCGACCTCTCGTTGAAACTCGGCGCGAGGAGATTGAGCGATGGAACGGTGGCGGGGCCGCCCAATTCCCAGAAGTGCTTGAGGCGTGGAAAGCAGAGCTGGATCCCCTATCGGAAGGCTCAGTGAAACCTTTCGACCTAAAGTTTGATGACTCTGCATGGAAGACAGTTCAATTGCCGCAGACCGTAGAAGGCCATATCAACCCTGCGTTCGATGGTCTCGTTTGGTACCGGCTGAGTGTTGTACTAACACCTGAGCAGGCAGCAAAAGATGCGATGCTTTCCTTGGGAAAAATTGCTAATGAAGACATTGCTTACGTCAATGGTGTTACGGTGGGGAATACGAAGAACGCTTCAGATCGCAACTACAAGATTCCCACAGGCCTGTTAAATGAAGGCGACAACCTCATTGCTGTGCGCATGATTAATTCAGTAAATCGAGGTGGTTTTATCAGCACACCTGATAGCCTAGTTCTCACGGTCGGGACCGATTCGATTTCACTCGCACAAGCGTGGAAGTATAGCGAAACGATGCTGAAATCGGAGCGGCCTGAAGATCTCGCGAACGTTTCTGCCAATTCCTTCAGCGCCTGCTATAACGGGATGTTTACGCCGATTTTCCCGCTGGCGGTGAAAGGTGCCATCTGGTATCAGGGATGTTCGAATGTGGGCCACGAAGACCTTTACTTCAAGCTGTTTAATGCGATGTGCGATGATTGGCGAGCTCATCTCACTGGCGGTGACTTTCCGATTTATTTGGTCCAACTTGCTGCCTTCCGCGACACACATGACACCCCTCAAAACAGTGCGTGGGCGCGGATGCGCTGGGTCATGATGCAACTCGGTGAAACGGTGAAAAACTCTGGGACAGCCGTGGCCATTGATGTTGGTGACCCCAACGATATTCATCCAAAAGACAAGAAGACGGTTGGTGAACGCTTAGCACGCCTCGCCCTCAACCGCACCTACGGTCGCAAGGATATTGTCGAAGCTGGCCCTATCCCGATGAGCGTGGCAAAGTCCGAAAACGGACTGATCGTGTCATTCAAAAACGCAGGGGGGCTCAAAACTTCTGATGGTGCCGCTGTAACCGGTTTCCAAGTTGTTGACGAAACGGGCAAAGCCACTTGGGCTCAAGCCACAATCGATGGAGACACCGTTGTGGTAACCGTTCCGGATGGTGTCGATGCCTCGGCGATTCGCTTTGCCTGGGATGATTATCCAGCCTGTAACCTCGTCAATGCCGAAGACCTTCCCTGTGGACCTTTTCAGCTTGACGTCAAGTAGACGAGGTGTTGCCCGTCCCTGTCGAGCAACTTCCGCTCTCTCCGCCTTCGACTCCCATTTCGAAATATGTTCCTTCAGCTCAACCCCGATGACTTCGCACGGGTTCTAGGTAAACGGCTACGTGCTAACGAAGGCGCCCTGTTGCGCCAGCTCCCGATGGAAGGCAATTTTATCGGATCCACTGTGGGAATCGTTTCCTTGGCCGATTACAGTCGCGTGTTGCGAGTTGCTAGTCGCTAGACATTCTGAGTTCTTTGCACTCTCAATTTCCAACAGCCA
>CAZUAY010000001.1:0-42659 GCA_964618405.1 uncultured Lentisphaerales bacterium | reverse complement strand
AATTGGCTAAAAGCGGCCGTCGGAAACACAGGAACCGCATCGGGAATCGCTCCCTGTGCAGCACCGATAAACGAACTTGAAATGAGCGCCAATACAAAACATACCGCAAACGCTAAGCGGTAAAAATCTTTAGATTTGTTAAAGTTGATCATGATGTGCGTTCCTGTTTGGAGCCTTGGCGCAAAGGATAGGCCAGAACCTAGTACCAGACGAGTCACGAATATTACCACAACGGCATCTGATAGACAAGGGGTGAAAAAGAAAAAAATGGTAATCGGTCAGTGAAGAAGAGATGGGAGCAGGGCGTAGGGAGTAGGGAGTAGTTTCCGATGGGGACACCCCATGCCCCGTTTCTACCTTTGGGGGCGAGACTGGGGCGAGCCGTGAGGACTTTGTCGCTAACTTTGTCGCTACCTTTGTCGAATCTCACAGGAGCGGAGACATTCCTGTCCTGTCCCCGTGCGAATGGGGGACAAGAAAGTCCCCTCTCCGTTAGCTCAGCGAAGAGTAACCAACTCGCAACTCACTACTCGCAACTCGCAACTTCTCGCTACTTCTCCCCTGTGGCTGGCCTCGGTGAGGCCGGAATCGTCCGCGATCAGTGCTAGCGACTAGCCACTAGCGACTAGCGACTGTAATCGGTCAGGCACAGCCCCCTGTGCCTGACCGATTACGAAAAATACTATCCTGGACGTGTACGCGGATGTTTAGGGTCGAGTCGTTTAGCAAGGCGATCACAAAGGAAAAGAATTGTTAGCAGGACAAACCGATCTTGATCCCCCTCGGCGTATTCAAGATAGGCCCAAAGCCTGAGCTGAAGCCACAAGCTCGTGGCAACGTAGTCGCCACCCTCTAGCCTATCGTCCTTAAAACTTCCATTCTCAAGAAACTGCGATTGAAGAAAAGGCGTCGGCAGAATATCGGGCGAGCGGACGCAGGGTAGACAAAACTCAAGTGCAGGCGAAATCGCCGAGGTCGCAACTTCATGGAAGCGCCCCCCGTCGAGGCTATCGACCATGGTGTCAATGTCCAGACCCTGCCACCGCTGGGCAATGGATTCGAAAAGCGAAACGGTGAGCGTTCCTGGATTTCGAAACTCTGCCTCGAACACCTTGTAAACATGGGGTCCGTCCTCCATGCAACGGCAAATCGACACCAACGACTGGGTTAGGAGCACAGGATTGGTGTTTTGCGTAAACGCGGAGAAAATGAGTCTCGCGTCGCTAGGGTCGCAGAGCCGACTCAACGATTCGGCCGCTTGTGCCTTCGCCACTGGAAGCGTGTCCTCGAGTTCAAGTATGCGCCGGAGATCTCGTAGTACTGACTTATCGCCGATCAGCCCCACGGCATAGATCGACGCAACGGCGAGATTAGCATCCTCATTATCAAAAAAAGCGGTCAGTTGAGGAAGTGCAGGCTTGTAGCGGCTACGGCCCAGAGCCTTGGCTGCTTCGATTTGGAGGCCAAGCTCGGGCATGGCCAATAGCTTGACAAGCTCCTCCGCCACGGCCGTCTCCATCTCGGCTCCCATACTGGCAAGGTTTCGCATGGCCCCATCACGCACCTGCGAAGAGCAACTGTAGAGACCGCGCACGAGCTCACTCTCGACCAGTCCACCACGAGCATGGCTGAGGATATTCATCCGTGTGGCTTCCGTAAGCGAGTTGCCCAGAGACTGGGCGTGGTAGACGCCCCGCACGGGATTGTTGGCAAGAAGCATTCGCACCACGTGCATCGTCGGTGCCGCACCATCCTCGCGCAAGAAACGAATGAAAAACGCGCAGGTCGCATAGCCGACCGCACTGGCAAGGGCCAAGATGTTGAACGGCGTCAATCCGAAGCCCCCTGCCAACCGTCGGAGGCTATCCGGACCAAATCCAGGCGTGGCGAGCAGGTTAAAGAACCATCCGCTCATAGCCGCCGAGACACCGCCCACGACGCCAGACAGCGAAAGAAACAGGCTGATAGCAAGCGTCTGGTTGTGCCGCGTTCCGATATTCCGCATAAACGCAAGTTGCATCGAGGCAATGCCAACATTAACGAAACCGGCTAGAATAAAAACCGGAATGACACTGGCAAACCCAGTCGGCAAGGTCGCCCATTCGCCCACGAGTGAGGTGGTCGCCTGTCGAACCGCCAGGTCGAGCCAATGATCGCCTGGGCGCATGATCCCCCACAAGAAAATCTCCACACTTTTTACAAGCGTGCAGATTAGCAAGACCGGTTTACGCCCGTAATGCTTGCCCACGATTCCGAAGAGGCGACCGGACGCGAAACTGACCGTGCAACTGACACCCGCAAGAATCTGCATCTGCACCATCGTGAATCCCATGACGCGCTGGAGGTGTACAAAGATAAAGGCGGCGAAAAGCCATGCCGACATCGACTGAATTGAAAAAATGGCCGATAGTCTTCGGAAGTTGCTGTTTTTCAGCACCGTCATGATACTCACGAGGATGCCCTCCTCGGCGCCGGGATCGGGATCGGGATCGGGAACCCGCGAGTTCATCCTCAGCGACATCGCTGCAAAAATGAGACTAAACCCAAAGATGTACACAAAGGTCAACCGGTTGTCGCGTCCCAGCTTATCAGCAATCCAGCCCATGACGAAACCGGCGGCCACACTGGCGACCATCCCCTGCGCCGTGAGCCGGTTCCAGAACATGCTCACGTCGCGATCCGGCACGATGTCCGTCTGCCAAGCGAGCTGCACCGGACGATGAAGCTGGAATCCAATATAAGACAAAATCAAAACGCCAGCAAAAAGCGGAACTGCTGCCGTTGGTGGCAGCACAGGCCAGATTGCGATGAGAAGAACCATCAAGGCGAACATCAGGATAAAGAAGCTCAGTGCCGTAACCCAAAACCGCTTTCGGTTGAAATAGCGTTGCTGCAAAACAGCACCGATAATTTGCACGGGTAGCGTAACCATCGGCACCGCCATGATTAAGCCGATCTGTGCTTGGCTCATGCCGAGCGAAAGTAGCATGCCGGTATAAAGCGCGCCGTAGGTGCAAATGCCATATACCGCCCACAAGACGTTCGCTTTATAAAACGAATCAAGGCTTTGCCGGATGACTCGGGAAGAGAGGGGAGACTTGCTCATGAAATTCTGGGTTCTCGGGTGGGCTATAAAAAGAAATGAGGAAGGATAAACGATCTATGATTTGAAACGGGATGCTGCGGATTGTTTCTCCGGAAACGAGATGTTGCTTTTGACGAGTGTCTACGCGATTTCCTTAACGAAAGCGGGATCGAGCACGACCCCGTTCTGGGCAAGCCTAGACTGCAGAAGCCCGATAGGCAGCGTGCGCAGGTTACATCCCGCCACAACGGCCATCGCCGCCGCGGTTCCCGCTGCCTCGCCAGACACCGCACAAACGGGGATCACACGCGTGATGTCCCACGTATCGCCTGTCGACGAAATACAACGCCCCGCCGTAGCGAGATTGGGGGTCTTGACGGCCAGCAACGAACGCAGTGGTAGCGAATAGACCGGCCCAGCCTTCCGCCAGTCCGAAAAGATCCCTACGGCGTCTTCATGCCACCGATGCAGATCCGCAGGCGTCATCACATAATCGGAGACAAGGTGGCGGGTCCTACGAAAACCATGAAAATAGGGCACATAGAACGGATACAGCGGCGAAAGGCCCGTTTCCTGTCGGTGCTCGTTGAGTATCGCGACATTTTCAACAATCAGCTTACGCGACTCGATAATCTGCCGCGATACTGAGCGCCAATCCGTGCCGTCAAAACGCATCATGTCTGGATAGTCATCTACCTTCGAATAATCATCAACCGCATAACCGAGCGTGAGCTTACGTTCTTCATCAACATTGTAATACCAAGCACTTCTCACGTTCTTCGTGTAGGTTTCGGTTTCTTCGCCGCACAGGTGGCAAACGTCCGCCTCGCCCGTGCAATCGACGACGGATTGAACCGCAAACGCGCCGCAACCCGACTTGTTCTCTACCACGAGATGCGTAATCGCTCCATTCGAAGCTTTCACCACATCGACAATGAGCGTATCGAAGATAATCTCCACCCCCGCCGCCTCGAGAACCGCATCGAGGCCGATCGACATCGGTCCAGGATCGTAATGAAGCTGATACCGCGTCTTCCGAAGCGCTTCGGGAGTGGCTTCCAACGGAGAGTCCCAAGCACCATTAGGCTTGCAAGGGCTGTATTGCAGCGGCAATTTCAACAACTCTTCAACAATGCCGAAGCTGACCTGACGCCCCTGCCCATCACACAGCGGCAGATAAATGATCACATGACCCAGCGTGGCTAACCCGCCGAGGCCAGCATATTTCTCAATCAGGCATACTTTAGCTCCATTGCGCGCCGCAGCCAATGCAGCCGCAACACCCGCGATGCCGCCCCCTGCAACGGCTACGTCGTATTCACCCCATACGGAGATGCTCCTTTCGGGTCGCTTAATCATCGTGATTTCCTCTTGAACGCATGAACGGCTTTGTGATCATCAGCACTAATCTCCTCGTCGGCGCTCACGCGATACAAAACCGCCCGTCAGCTCCAACGCCAGAATAGTATACAGCATTAGACCCCAAAATGGCAAGAGAAAAACGGGCGAAGGCGGTAGTCGGTCGCGAGTTGCGAGTGGCTGGTCGCGAGTACTGCTCCTGCGAAAGAGCCGACAGGGTCCCATCCAGATGGGCATCGGGGAACGGCCCCCCCGTCACTGACCGATTACAAGCTTCGCAGCTGTTTTTTCCAATTTTTTTGCCGTTTTCTGGCTACACGCCATCCGCGCGATGCGGCTCTAAACAGGCTCGATGCGACTCGCCTTGCACCCACGCTCCTACACCTCGCCACCCTGCTCCCTCATGCGCACGTTGCACCCCGCCTCAGGCTACCCCGCTCACCCATGCGCAAGTTGCACCGTGGGATACGCCGGGCGATGCAATAGGAACCGTGCTCACCCACTCCCTCATGCGCAAGTTGCACCCCACCTGTTTACAGGCGGTCCAGCACATCGCCTTCTACAAGGGCCTTGCACCATGCGTTCATGCTGAGGCACATATCCCGCGTGAGTGGGGTCTTCACCTCAACAGGTGGGCGACACGCCAGAATCAGCAGGCGCCCTTGTGCGCAAAGGTCGAAGTAGTGCCCATGCGGCTTGAAATACGGACCGAATCCCTCTGGCTTCATCAAGATGACATCTCCGCGTTTGCTCTCTAGCACAGCCCTTGCGACTTCTTTCTCTCCCAGGGAAATGAAGGGAGACACTACCACCACGCCACGTACAACCTCCGCCAACACACAACGCTTCGTTTCTGCAATTTCACCTTCTGATGCTCGCCGCGATATTTGAATGCAACTCATTTCGGGTCGATCAAGCAAAAACAAATTGCCATAGCCTGCCCAAGTCTCTGACGCCGGCAAGCGCACATGGCGCAAGTTGTTCTCGCGCGTAAACAACTCAGGTTCGGCCTTCTTCATGCAATAGCGCCGAGGGTTGTCGCGGATGTATTTCGTATACGCCGCCAGAGAGCCACGACGCCAGACGCAAAGATCGTGGTAACCGGGTGTCCATACCGCCATCGTCTCATTGCCATGACGCCTTCGGATGGCACCTGTCGCCTGAGATTTAAATGCCCTGAGCGGTACGCCCAACGGCTTCTCCATGTGCGCCTTCACGCGGACAATACCGTGAAAATGATCTGGCATGAGCACAAAAGTGGAAACCTCCACTTGCGGGTACGTTCGGGGAATGTCTCGCCAAAGCGCCTCGACGAGCCGCCCGTCCTCCGTTGGAAATGAGGTGTTAGCATGGCAAGTGGCGAGCAACGGCACCCGCTGCCACGTCGCCATCGTTACCATGTAAAAGCTGGGCTCGCGGTAGTCTTGGTACTGGCTGCGTATTCCTTGCAGCTTGTGCTCCATTTTTCCCTCCTTCGCGATGCGGCTGTAAACAGCCTTGATGCAACTTGCTTTGCAACACTGCCGCATTCTACTACGCTTCAAAATGCACTGCAAGCAAAACCCCACAGTTCCATCAACCAACAAGTTGCACCCCGTTCACCCATGCACAGAACACTCGGCAAGAAGATTACTCGACGTAGCGCCGCTGGACGCGGCTGCCGATGGAGCAGAGGACTTCGTAGGGGTGCGTACCTTTCAGCGTTGCCCAGTCTTCGACCGAGGCAGCGTTCGGCATTTCACTTCCGACGCAGATGACGTCGTCGCCTGCGACGGCGTCATCGACTGGGTCAAGCGCTACATTGGTGTAGTCCATCGAGACGCGGCCGATCACACGACAGAGGCGGCCCCGGATGAGTAGGCTGCCGCGATTGGAGAGTGCGAGGGGAATGCCGTCGGCATAACCAGCCGCTACGGTACCCACGCGCATATCGCGAGGGCAGACAAAGGTGCGGCCGTATCCAATGGTGCTACCCGCCGTGAGCGTACGCACTTGCGCGAGATGCGCACGCAGCGTCAGCACGGGGCGCAGATGCAGCCGACGGTTGCCGATGCTGTCGAAAGAACCATAGAGGTTGATACCCGTGCGGACATGCGTGAATGGAGCCCGCCACGCTGGGGGGAAGTTGTTGATGGCATCGCTGTTGGCGATATGGAGCCAAGGGATGGACACGCCGCGCTCACGCAGGTCTGCGACCAGTCGCTTGAAAGCTTCGATCTGTTTCGGAGTGCCCTCGTCGTTTTCGATAGAGGCGGATGGGAAGTGAGAATACAAACCTTCGAGCTCGAGATGCGGGAGTGCGGCTATTTGCAGGATCATGGTGAGTGCCTCGTCGAGGCGTATGCCGACGCGGCCCATACCCGTGTCAAGGGCGATGTGGCATTTCGCCTTCATGCCGAGTTGTCTTGCCATTTCGTTGATCATCGACGCTTCTGCCAACCCGGCGACCGGAATTCGGATGCCTGCGCGCAGGGCTAATTTCAATTCGCTTGGCAAGACGGTGCCGAGGAGGATAACCGGCAGGTTGATCTCGGCGACGGCGAGAGCTTCGGCGATTTCGGCCGTTGCGATGGCGGTGGCCCCAGCATCCGCAAGTGCGTGGGCGATTGGCATCATGCCGAGTCCGTAGGCGTTGGCCTTGAGGACGACGATGGTCTTCAAGGGTGATACGGATTGCGATATTTTGCGGAAGTTTTCCGCGAGAATTTTCAGATCGATGTCGAGAACAACTCTGCTTTGTATCGGTTCCATTTTGCTTTCCTTAAAGCGCTATTGGTGCCGCCGCAGATGCGAGGGCTGGATCTTTAAAAGTCCTCGATACTTGGCGATGGTGCGACGAGCAATGTTAATGCCCTGCGCGGCGAGTTGCTTTTCAATGTCTTGATCAGCTAAGGGGTTCAAGGGATCTTCCGCATCAACCATGTTCTTGATAATCATCTTCACATGTTCACTAGACACCGCTTCACCACTATCGGTCGGGATGCCGCCCGTGAAGAAGAAACGCATTTCATGAATACCCTGGGGTGATCGCATATACTTGTTCGAGACCGTACGGCTAACCGTCGTTTCATGGACACCGACCGCCGTCGCGATCTCAGCCATCACCAGCGGACGAAGCGCGCTAACGCCTTTGTCAAAAAATTCTTGCTGCGCATCGATAATCTCCTGCGCCACCTTGCGGATCGTCTCTTGGCGCTGTTCAATGCTCCTGATCAAATTAATCCCCGACCGGATCTTGCCATGAATATACTCGCGCGTCTCCTCCGGAACATCCGCCGATTTAAGAAGCGCACTATATTTTTTTGAAATGCGCAAATGAGGAATGTTAGAATCTTCCACGAAGGCTTGGTAACGACCGTCAACCTTGCGCACATCGATTTCTGGAACGATGTATGTCGGTACGACTTTATCGAAGGCAGCGCCAGGCCGCGGCTCAAGTCTCGAAAGAACCGTGATTGCGCTTTCGATTTCCTCACGGGTCACATTACAAAGTTTAGCAATTTTCGTAAGCTGGCGAGCTGCCAAAAGATCTAAGTGATCCCGTACAACCTGCGCCGCCAACGAACGATTCAAAGACCGCTGATTGAGCTGAATCAAAAGACATTCGCGCAGATCGCGAGCGCCGACGCCGGATGGGGTAAACTCTTGAATGACCTTGAGCACGCGTTCGCACATCTCCATCGTTGCATCAGGAACCACCTGAGCCACATCCGCAATGGGTGTTCGCAAATACCCATCATCGGAAATACTGCCGATGATTTGTTCGGCAATGGGCAGCACGTCTTCCTCGAGCTCGGAGAGCTCAAGCTGCTTGACCAGATGTTCCTGCAGCGATTCATGTACTTCGATGGAGTCGAACATGAACTGACGGCGTTCCTCAAGATCGGGATTGTATTCATTGTTCCCACCGTCTTGGTAGAAATAATCAGCATCATCCAGTTCAGATAGCACGCGAAAATCATCGATCGGAATCCCCTCAACCGAATCCGGCACATCCTCAGCATGGCCTTCAAAATCCGATCCGGAATCGATATCATCATCACGCTGCGACTCGATAGAATATTCAGCTTCGAACGGTTCGGCTGGATCAGAACTTCCTGCTTCGACTCCCTCAGGATCTGCAGTTGGTCGATCAAACTCGGGATCCGCTTCGGGCGTCTCAAAATCAGGCTCCTGCTTGTTCGCATCGCCTTCGTAATCCTCACGCTCAGCTTCGATGGAAATCGAGGGCTCTTCGATCGCTTCCAACGTCGGGTTCTGGTCGAGTTCTTGTTGCGCAAGCATACAGAGGTCTTGCACCTGAAGTTGCAACACTTCAAGGGACTGCCTCATCTGTGGCGCGAGAACCTGTTTCTGTCGCATCTGCTGCGACAAGCCCATCGACGTACCCGACATACTATCCTACTTTGCTCCTTGTATTAAAAATAAAAAAACGCCCAACGCAATTTCAGAGCTTCGAAAACGCATCGTTGAAAGCACTGTTGAAACCACCTGATGACGTAGGCCCGCGACTCCCGCCGCGATTGCGATCTCCGCCGCTGCTCCCGCCGCCACGGTTCGAGTCTGGCCTGCCGCCCCCTTGAGGTCGGCGACGCTCAGACTCAGCGTCACCGCTTCGCGGCACCGCCGCCCCCGTCTTCATGCTCAACGCAATCCGATGCCTCGGCAAATCAACCTCCTTCACCGTCACTTGCACCTTCTGTCCAACCTTCACCACGGTGTTGGGGTCCGACACGAATCGATCACTCAATTCGCTGATGTGGACAAGTCCGTCTTGATGAACGCCGACATCCACAAACGCTCCGAAATTCGTCACGTTCGTCACGATGCCCGGAAGTTTCATGCCTGGATTCAAGTCTTCCAGCTTCATGATACCCTCGGCGAAGTTAAACGCCTCGAATTCCTTACGAGGATCACGACCGGGCTTCGTCAACTCTTCCATAATGTCGCGCAACGTGGGAAGTCCCAAGTTATCCGAGACATACGCCTTGATATCGACTTTAGCAAGAAGCTGCGCGTCATGCACCAGATCAGCGACGCCGCATCCGATGTCCGACGCCATCTTCTCGACGACCGAGTAGCGTTCCGGATGCACCGCGCTGGAGTCGAGCGGATTCGTAGCGCCAGCGATACGCAAGAAGCCTCCGCACTGCTCGAAAGCCTTGGGACCGAGCCGCGGCACGGAGAGAATTTCCTTACGACTTTTGAACGGCCCATGCTCATCGCGGAAACGCACAATGTTTTCAGCAAGCGAAGGCCCAAGGCCAGAAACATACGTCAGCAATTGCTTGCTGGCCGTGTTCACTTCCACACCGACCGAGTTCACGCACGACATCACAATATCGTCAAGTCCTTGCTTCAACCGTGTCTGATCCACGTCATGCTGATACTGGCCCACGCCGATCGACTTCGGGTCGAGCTTGACGAGTTCGGCAAGCGGATCCATCAACCTGCGGCCAATCGAGACACTGCCACGAACCGTCAAATCCTTATCCGGAAATTCTTCACGTGCCACATCTGAGGCCGAATAAATCGAGGCACCACTTTCATTCACGAACGTCGCCATAATGTTGGCAGGCAACTGAAGCGAGCGCACGAACTCCATCGTCTCGCGACCATAAGTTCCGTTGCCGATGGCAATGGCTTCAACCTCAAATTTTTTACAGAGTGCCACAATTGCACCCGCCGCTTCACGACGCATCGCATCAGACTGTGAAAGCTGAATGACACAATCGAAAAGTAATTTACCTTGTGGATCAAGACACACCACCTTACATCCTGTGCGGATGCCGGGATCGATGGCGAGCACCGACTTTCGTCCAAGCGGCGACGCCATCAGGAGCTCACGCAGGTTCGAGGCGAAAACGCCGATGGCTTCACTGCTGGCTTGCGTAAACGCTTTGGTGCGAATTTCAACTTCCATCGACGCCGCCATCATACGGACGTAGGCACTCTCTGCCGCCAATGCCACCTGTTCAGAAAATGACGACTCGCCTTTTACGAAACGTCTTTTCAACAGATCAATCGCCTCTTCGCGCGAAGGGCGGACGCCTAGGCTCAGGAATCCTTCCTTCTCACCGCGGAGCATCGCCAACAGCCGATGTCCCGACAGCTTCGGAAGCGGGTCGGCACAATCGAAATAATCACGAAACTTCGCGCCCTCTTCTTCCTTGCCTTCGACAACCTTTGTCGTCACCGTAGCGGCGCTCTCAAAGAAAGATCGAATCTCTGAACGCGCATCAGCATCCTCGTTGATCATCTCGGCGATGATATCGCGAGCGCCCAAGAGGGCGGCATCGACGTCCTGAACCTCCTTGGCGGCATCCACGTACTGGGCCGCAATTTCCTCGGCAGACCCTGCACCATCCTGCGCGAAAATTAACAAGGCCAAAGGCTCAAGCCCCCGCTCGCGAGCAATCATCGCCCGCGTGCGGCGCTTGGGCCGGAAGGGCAAATAAATGTCTTCAAGCGCCGTCATGGTTTCGGCACCCACAATCTTCTCGGTGAGTTCGTCCGTCAGTAGGTTGCGCTCCTTGAGAGAGCTCAAGATCGCCTCTCGACGCGCATCCAGCTCCGTAAGTCTCGCCAGTGTGTCACGGATAGCCGAAATCTGAACTTCGTCTAACTCCCCTGTCGCCTCTTTTCGGTACCGAGCGATAAACGGAACCGTTGCGCCTTCCGCAAGAAGAGAAATTACCGCTTGAACCTGCACAGGGCGAATCCCCATGTCCTTTGCCATCGCTACTGAATAATCTGGAGTCATAAAGAAATAGAATTTTATGGTTTTGCTTCAACTAAGTGAGCCTTACTCGTCTGGAATAATCCCATGATACACCAAAATTAGACTCAAAATAAAGCAAAAAGTGACCTGCCTTCTAATTTTGGCTCGAAATATGCTTTTAACTTGACAAACCATTTTCAACAGAGGAGCAGCGACTATGGACGAGACTAAACCAGTGGATAAAACGATGGACGACGGCCTTAATTGGGAGGACGCAGACAGCCGTACGTTCACCGAGACAATTTTCTTCAACAGAGATGGCGATCACGCGCCCGATACGGATGTGACCATTCGCATTAAACTGAGCGAACCAGAGCCAGCAGAATTCACAACACCTGTAGGACGGATGAAACTTTCGCGCTGGGAAGGCATTGGCCGCTTTGAGGGGGACTTATACGAGCTAGCCGTCATGTGCTGGAATAAAGGAGGGTTTAAACTGCTCCGAAAAATCACCCCAGCCGAAGCTCGAAAAGTCATCGCCGAGAAGAGCCCCATCCTTGCAGCACTATTCTAATAAACCAGCCATTCCAACAGGGAATTACTCGCGACGAGCCACTAGCAACTCGCGACTTTTCTGAACTAAATCCACATCGTGCGATCAAGCGAACGGTATTGTAACGCTTCTTGGAGATGAGAAGGGCGAATCTCTGTATTGCCCTCAATGTCGGCAATTGTTCTCGCAACTTTGAGAATTCTATCATGGGCGCGAGGACTGAAGTGCATCTCGTTCATCGCGAAGTTTAAAACTTCGAGGGACTCTGCATCGAGATGGCAGTATTTCTCGATATCACGTCGTCCCATACCAGAATTCGTTCGAATTTTCGTCTCAGCACCAAAACGCCGCGTTTGCACGGCACGTGCTTGGGTAACGGTCGCGCGCATGAGCGTGCTTGAATTCCCATTCGGCATACTTTGAAGATCTTGAAAACGTGTGGCCGGAACGAGGATATGGATATCAATCCTGTCGAGCAAGGGTCCGGAAATTTTATTCCTGTAATTTTGTTTCTGCGCTTGCGTACATCGGCATCCGTGGTTTGGGTCGCCTGCATATCCGCAGGGGCAGGGGTTCATCGCTGCAACAAGAATCGTTCGGCTTGGGAAGACTGAGCTACCTGCCGCTCGTGAAATCGTCACATACCCATCTTCAAGCGGTTGGCGCATGACTTCCAAAACGCTCCGATGAAACTCTGGCAGTTCGTCGAGAAACAACACGCCAAGGTGGGCGAGCGTGACTTCGCCCGGAGCAGGATGTGTTCCGCCGCCCAGGAGTCCGGCGTCTGAGACGGTGTGATGCGGCGAGCGGAAGGGGCGCTCGAACATCAACGGACTATCCGAAGGCAGCATCCCAGCAATGCTGTGAATCTTCGTCACCTCTAACGCCTCCTCCAAGGACATCGGCGGCAGGATAGATGGAACGCGCTTCGCGAGCATCGATTTTCCGGTCCCCGGCGGGCCGATCATCAAAATGTTGTGCCCACCGGCGACGGCAATTTCAATGGCACGTTTTGCCATCTCCTGCCCTTTGACCTCGATAAAATCGGGTTCGCTCACGGGACGGGAAACGTAGAGGTCTTCCATTCGTATCCGTACGGGCTGCGTGATGGTATCCTCTCCTGTTAAAATCTGCGCCGCTTGCCGTAAATTCGCGATAGGATAAACATCAAGCCCTTCGACAACGCCCGCCTCCGCAGCATTCGCTTCAGGCACTAGAAAAGTCTTGATGCCAATTTCCCGCATCTTCATCGCGATCGGAAGCACACCACGAACACGCCGAACTTCGCCGCCTAGCGACAACTCCCCAATCATCGCCACCGTTTCTAGGTTCATGGGCTGGAGCACGCGAGGAGCTGGCTGTCCGGGACGACGGCGACGATTCGTTCCTTCCATATCCACGGCCCCCGAAGCAATGAGAATGCCCATGGCGATCGGGAGGTCGAAGAACGGCCCTTCCTTGCGGATATCAGCCGGTGCCAGATTCACGGTGATTCGCCCGAGAAACGGCTCGTAACCACAGTTGGTCATCGCAGTCGACACCCGATGCTGGCTCTCACGAACCGCCGCATCGGGAAGTCCTACCGTGACAATCTGTGGATCACCGCTGCTACCGACGTCTGTTTCAATCTCAACCGGAAATGCATCGATACCGGATATTGCACCTGACATGATCTTCGCAAGCGGCATACTCTCCTCCTAAATAAAACGGGGAGGATGGCGACATGCCCTCCTCCCCGGTGAATGATTCGATTCGCCTGGAAGCCAGACTACATTCCAGTTCCCAGCAATGAAACCGCATTAGCAGCAGATTCTTTGACTTCGCGGCCGGCCGGATCAACAAGACGGGCGGTAACGAAGAGCAACAAATTGCGCTTTTCGCTGAGCTCATACTTGTTTCGGAAAAATTGTCCGAGAATCGGGATGTCGCCTAGGAACGGAATCTTGTCTTCGTTCGTGTAGCGTTGTTCAGTAATCATCCCACCCATCACGACCGTTGCCCCGTTGTAGATCTGAACGCTGGTTGCAAGCGAACGGACTGGAAAGAATGGCTGCTCCATTGGAAGTTGCACATATTCAGTCTGGTAGGTCTGGTTACCGAGAAGATCAGTCCCCGTAGCAGTCGAAACCGGATAGGTTGAACCATAGTTCTTCCATGTTGGTTCGGAGACAACAGACGGTGTAAGACTGAGGTTGATCATCGATCCATCCGGAGTCACTTCGGGTGTCACCTCAAGAATAACACCGACTTCACGCATCGTAAAGTTTTGGGGCTCAACAACCGCACCGCTGTAGGTTGTGGTATCGCTATTGCCACTGGTTGATTCCAACATTTCCACATCGTATTCCGTTGGATAGATGTATTCTGTTACCACCTTAATGGTCGCCTTAACACCAGCCTGTGCAACGACTTTCGGCGCCGAAAGAAGATCGGTATTCTGCTTCGAAGAGAGCATGTGAAGCACAACAGAAAGCTCAGGATTCGTCAGAATTGACGTGAACGTCGCGACATTGTCCATGACAGATGAGCCATCGTTGATGTCCTTAGAGTTGTTGTTGCTGAGGTAGTTGAAGCCCCTGGTCACGGAGCCAGCACCCATGGTGACGCGGCGACGCGCAGCGGGCGGAAGATTGGCGTCAGCTTTCATTTCCGCCATTTCCCAGTCGTCATTAAGCGTCCATTCGAACCCGAGCGAATCAAGATCAGACTGGCCGACTTCAACGAATCTGACTTCGATTTCAACTTGCTTCGGTGTCACGTTAAGAACAGCGAGAACTTCTTCGAGGGTCGAAAGGTTTTTGGAGGTGTTCAAAACAACCATCTTTCCAATCGACGACATGTACTGGACAGTCGATCCATCGGGCCAATTGACGCCGAGATCGCCGAAGAACTTCTTCCAGTCGGTTGTTTCCGTTGTTTCACCACCCGCAATAGCGTTACCAAATGGGTTCGCGGCAGCTCCAGCATTCCCGCTTGTTCCGGCGATCGAAACCACGCGTTCATTAATGCTAGGCAGTACATTGTACATGCGATGAATCAATTGCCCATCGGGCTTGTTCGCTTCCATAATCAGCACAACATTGTCGCGGACTCGATACTTAAGATCAGCCAAATCCATAATCATTTCAAGGGCACTCAGCATCGTCAAGAATCGAGCGTTGATGGTTAACGGAGGAACGTTTCCGGAAGAGGCAGCGGGAGCTGAAACAGCAGCGGCCCAGGGATCATCCGCGGTCGCGGCCGCCGCAGGTGCGTCCACAGTGCCACCAAGGTTGAGAACGATGTTTACGCCACGTTCCTCGGGCGGAATATCCTGACGGTCGTGCTCGCGAGACGCTTCGCTAAGGAAAGTCACAACGTCGGTAATGTTAGCCTGCCGGAAGTCAATTTCAGGAATCGTAATACTGCGCATCTTATCAAGAATCTTCATTTCGGCCGTCCCCCCAAGACCGGATGGATTTGTTGGGTCAGCCGGAAGCTTCTCAGGGCCAGCGGAAAAATCAATCCCGTAGTTACGAGGAGCCCACGCCTTTGTCACATCCTTCATCATCAACTCACGAGCCGTCAAACGTTCGTTGTCCACATACTTGTGTTCGGCTATGTTAATCTTGCGGAGCATATTTACGGCATCTTCATACCACGGATATTCGCGAAGAATCAGTTCGACCTGCTCGCGGCATTTGGCGAGTTCGTCCGTCGCATAGTATTCCTTGGCGATCTTCATGCGCGCATTGATATCGACGACGTTGTTTTGGTACTCAAGCTGGTTCCATCGACGCTCATGCTTCGGCGGAGGGGGCGGGGGGGGATTCTCTTGCTGATCTTGGATCGCGGTAATGAGTTTCTCTGCTTTCGGATGCTGATAAATTCTGGCCTCGCGCGCCGACTTCAACGATTCTTCCAAGTTATTAATCGATCTCAGCTCAAGTGCCTTGCGATAATAAGCTTCAGCAAGACCCGCTTCAGCCTCTTTGCGGAGCGGAATTGTTGTATCCTTTTCAACAAGGAACTTCAGGGCTTCTTTGAACTTATCCGCAGAGCGATCCCAGTTGCCTGTCAGCAAGGCGGTCTGTCCTTGTGCCAAGGAATCACGCCCGTGCTGCTCAAACAATCGGCGACGAGCGTTTTCAAGCGTCGCGAGCTCCGAAACGGCCACGTCTTCGCTAGTCGGTACAGGAGCTTCTACTTCCACAACTAAGGGTTCGACAACAGCAACAGGCTCATCAGCGGCTTCGACAACAGCAACAGGCTCGTCAGCGGTTTCGACAACGGCAACAGGTTCGTCAGCGGTTTCGACAACGGCAACGGGTTCGTCAGCGGTTTCGACAACGGCAACAGGCTCGTCAGCGGTTTCGACAACGGCAACGGGTTCGTCAGCGGTTTCGACAACAGCAACAGGCTCGTCAGCGGTTTCGACAACAGCAACAGGCTCGTCAGCGGTTTCGACAACGGCAACAGGCTCGTCAGCGGTTTCGACAACGGCAACAGGTTCGTCAATGTCAGCCTGATCCAAGAGATCCTTGATTTGCAGCGAGCCATTATTAGTGGCAGGTGTGTCCACCGCTGGCTCGACAACCGTGGCAGGATTTTCAAGAACGGCATCGACAACGGGATCTCCAAGTACGGAGTCGACTACAGGGTCTTCAACAACGGCTCCATTTGTTTCCTCAATGTTATCCACAGAAGGAGCCTCAGCCTTCCCATCACTTACCTGCCGAACCGTTTCCTCCGTGGCTTCCGAAGCCGATGCGTCCGTGACGGTTTCATCTGCCGGTGAGACTTCCACACCTGAGGAAACCGTGTCGGCAGGCTTTGCTGGCACCACCAAGTCCTCCTCAAGGCCTAGATCCAAATCTAGATCCTCGATTCCAAGCTGTTTGGCGTTTAGAATCGCCTTCTGGCTCTGGCCAAATGAATATGCTGCACACAAAACTGTTGCGACAGCAACACCTATACTACACGCCTTGATTACTTTCATATTAAGAACTACTCCTTGAAATCGTTTTTTTTAAAGACTGAAACAAATCGCCGATGCTTTTATAATTTAGGGATCTTAATCTCCCGCTGAGTTGATTCATTTCTTATGACGACTATTCCGTCTCCAGAACTATCGTTTTTCGAAATCCGTACCATCGTATATTTTTCACCATCAAAGGTAAAAGCCTCTCTCTGTTTCACGATGATCGGTTCTGCTCCTCGTTCTTTTTCACAGATCAACGTAACTTCAAAGCTGTTCCATACAGGGCCGCCATCCTCTATAAGTTCAACCTCGTCTTCGCCGTTAGAGAGCTTGAGCACAATGACTTCTTTCATTCTGTCTGCCATGCCCTTGGTTTTCACCGCGACCATTGTGTTGGTGAACGAAACCGCTTTATAGCCAGATTTATTCACTTCGTCGCCAATTTTTATGAAATACGTCCTGGAAGTTCCCTCGTTTATTTGAAACGAGTACGCCCCCGAGCCCAATGACGACTTGCTCTTCAGCTCGTAAGGGAAACGAATAGCATTAATCTTCTGCGCCTTCAAGAAATCGATCAACGGCGGTCTGCTCTTCGGATCAGTAGGATTCGTTCCTGCAAGGAACTCTTCTAGATTGGTGAAGTTATCCTTATCCAGATCACCGGATGCATCCAAGGGATCAAGTGGGTTTAGCCCGTAGAGCTTCTCCCAAGAATCCGGCATACCATCCTTGTCGGAATCCCAATCTGCAGCGACAGAACCGTCAGGCTGTTGCGTATTACAAAAATGGCATATTTTTTCGTCGAGTTTGATTGGCAAACCACAGGCAATACAGGCCGCGCGTTCGGCAGCGACCAGCACGCTCGCTGTTCCAATTGTGTACGGCTTTTCTAGGGCGGCCTGAGTCGCCTGAAATAAATCAGACCCTAAGCCTTCCGCATTTTCATAATCTGGCCTGAGTGCCTGTAGCTTCATATTGAACGTTGCTTCATTCGTGCGCTGTGAACTCGACAGTTTGATTAAAAAAGCCAATGAAAGCAACAAGGCAAGCAAGACCACCACGACGATGATTTTATCGTAGTGCAGCTTAATTATGTTTTTTTTCTGTGATCTTGCCATGATAGTATGCCCCTCACTCGGGTTCTTCGTCTTTCTCGGCTCCGAAGGTGTAAATGTCAATCGTCATGATTACTTTGACAGGAGCTTCTCGCAGTGCACCTGAAACAATTCGGGTCGTAACTCCTGCAGGCGGTTTAATAATGCCCGCCACTTCAGTGGCTGCTGCTACCTCACCCGCACTCAAAGGGAAAATGACATCTTTGCCGTTCTTTATAAACTCAAAATTGGAAATCTGCGCAAAGGGCCACATCGAGTTAATTTTATCCATTAAAGAGAAAAGGGCGGACTCCTTGGCAAGGAAAACGAAACCGAAACGTTGCCGATCCAATGCAAAGGGAGCGTCCAAAATAGGTTCTTCTTCAATCTTGTCGAGGGTAACATCACTTGAACTCGAACTCGCGGATCTGCCTCTGCCTACCCTGCCTCGCCCTCTTGATGCTCCCGTATCGTCAGACGCTGCGTCAAATTCTTCTCGGAGAACACTGTCAAGTTTAAGGATCCCAGCATCGTAGAAAAAGCGGACTAGCATATCCGTCATCCGAAGCTGACATAAAAGCCGAGAGACATTCTTCTGATCAGCAGGCTTTCCCTCTTTAGAGATGTCATACCTTTGAAATCCGAAATTAAATCCTGGGACAATAACCGACGCATCGCCGGCTCCCTGTGGCGCATCTTTACGAAGAGCATTAACCGTTTCTTCGCATGTCTTTGAGAAACTTCCAGGCGTATGGACACCTTTGACAACCACTTCATTCTTCGAGAGTTCCTTCATGAGCGTGGCATAGCGTTCTTTCAATAAATCTAAGTTTTTTTCCTCGGTCGCAACGTTTTCAGCGCTGGGAAACGGATTTTTTTTGAAGAAATTTTCGAGCTTCGAATACGAACTCTTCATCTCGTCCCGAAGCGCGGTGGCTTTATTGATGCCAGTAGCCGTAATTCCCGCCGTGACGAGAACAAGAATGCCTGACACCGCCGCGCCGATTAGTAAATAGGTCCGTTGTTTACTCATTTCGTGGCCGTCTCCGCCAGGCTATTTTCGTCAATGGCCCCAAGTTTCTTGGAGAGCTTCAGCCGGATATGAAGCTCACTGAGCCGATCATTTTCGATCGAGCGTTCTTGCTCGACTCTAGAACCCTCTTTCAGAAACAGATCCTTCAACTCAAGCAAATTGGCTAAGAGCAATTCGCCAGCAGATTTATTGGTCACCTTCTCGTCGAGTTCCCTCTTAAACCCACAAACGACGAGATTCATGTACGCTGCGTTATCATCTTCCTTGTCGAAGGTCATGCTCGTCAACCAGGTGTCCTTGATCATGGCTTCACGAACGGCAGAAAGTGCCTCTGGGATCGAAGCTCGAGACGCAACCAGGGCCGACATGTAGTTTATCTTTTCCTCTAGCGCTTTACTGCTAACGTTGACCGTGTCGATCTGCCGTTGGTACCGGGTACGCTCGTCAAGCCTATGCTTGACCATTTCGTGCTGAGACGTGTAAGCAGACTGAAGATTTTTCGCATACGAGAACCAACACAATAGTGTCAGAATAAGTCCTACAACCGATACGGCGAAGAACGGAATACGCTTAGCAAACCGCTGATAGGCGAGTACCGCTGGAGGCATTAAGTTAATCTCGATGGGACACTTCATGCTTCCCCGTAAGGCCAGCCCAACCGACGGTGCCATGAGGAAAAGAGCTTCCGTCTCGCCTTGAAGTTCCGGTGCAACCGCTACATTGGCAAACGGATTTAGGTATTCGACCTCAACCCCTAGCTTCTCGCGGAAAAACGTGTCCATGTGCCGGGTCAGTGCCGCACCGCCTGTTAAAAACAACTTTTCAGGAGCTGACCCACCTTGCTGGCTACGATAGAAGTTCACAGATCGGTTTACCTCGGAATGGAGACGCGTGGCCACATTCCGGATAATTTTAGAAACCTTGTCTGCCGTTTCGTCATCCACTACAGCGTAGGTTCCACCTAGAGCAACGAAACCGATATCTTTCTTGATCCTCTCTGCTTCTTCAGGGGAGACAGCGAGACTTCGAGCAATCTCGTTTGTGATCGTATTGCCAGCAACGGAAATGCTTCGAGTAAAAATCTTACTGCCTTCAACGAAAACAAGATCAGTCGAACGTGCACCGATATCGAGCAACATCGTGCACTTTCCATTGTCAGACGAATTAAAGCGGATGCAATTGTAGAGGGCGAACGGCATCGCATCGACCATCGCTAATTGCAGCCCAGCCCTTTCAGCGCACGCGGCCGCATCTTGCGCCGTCTCACCTTTGGTCGCGACAATGAGCGCGTCAAGCTCGGTCTCGTCATCAGCAGACACAACTTGATAATCCCAGACAACCTCTTCAATCGGGAAAGGGAGATTCTCAGAAGCTTCATATCGAAGCATCTCATCAATCTTGTCAGACGAAACTGGCGGCAACTTCACAAACCGGGGGAAAATCGCCTGCCCAGAAAGCATAACGTAAAGTGGAGCCGCCTTGATACCGCCTTCTAGCGTCATCTCTCGGATGAGATCCGCTATCGATTCCATCGTTGGAATGCCGGCTTCCGCTGCAAACGGATTGGATGGGCGTACGACAAAACGAGTAAGAATCGGCATGGAGGAATTCTTTACTAAAAACTCCCCAAGGACGATCTTGCTTACACCGATGTCTAGCGTAAGGATTCTATCTTTTGCAAACACTATCGGCCTGCCTCGTAACTGTCAATGTCAACCAAGCTGAAAACAGATTTAGATCGTTCAACTAGGTAGCCGTCTCGCTTCTCAACCAGCGGGTTGTCGATAACAATGGGATTAGCCCACCACCGCTCCTGCCCTCTCAACGACCCGTCAACAACACCAGATTCAGCGACGAGATTGCCGCCAATAAAAAGTTGGGCGGCAAAACCAATCGGCTTTCCATAACGCTCAAGCGCCACAGCGGGGAGCACAACCCCTGCCCGATGCTCGCGCCCTTGAGCAATATCTCGATACTCAACGGTGAGCTTCATAAGCGACAAAGCCTTCTCACCCTGATTCGCCTTATCGTTGAACAGCATCAGACTGTAAGTGATGGTCAACTCATTAATCCAAAGAGGAGCCGTATCAAAGACGACATCGAAAACGCCCCAAGTCTTAGGCCGTGCCGTTTTGGCTCCCATGCCTATCGCACGCTGTTGGTACTCTCGCCCAAGATCGGTCACGCTCTTAATCCGAAGAATTTCCGCCGCCTGCGGAGCTGGCTGCTGAGCGTAGACTCCGCTTGACGAAAGCATGGCAAGAAGGCACGCCGCCAAGCTCGCTGCAAATCTGTTGTGTACATGTTTCATATCGTTTATATCCTCTTTGCTTGAGTCTACTTGAAGGACCACGGAAACCCGTATGCCGTGAATTAGGGATGATATTATCTTAATTCTCCGATAAACTCAAATGAAAAATTACAAAAAAACCGATTTAAAAAAAACGCCCCGTTTTCGAGGGGTGAAAATAACAAAAGTAAATCTGGAGGTTTGATTTTTATTTATGTCTTTGGTATAGTTATAATTTGTTTTTGAACGTTTTCGCACTTCACATTATAGAAAGGTTTCACATGCGCGGTTTTAGCACAGCAGACTATCAATTGGCGGCCAATGTTATCCGGGGACTCTCAATAGACGCAGTCCAAAAGGCAAATTCAGGACACCCCGGTCTTCCTCTCGGAATGGCCGATGTCGCCGCCGTCCTCTGGTTGAAACACCTCAACGCTACGTCGGTAAATCCAAAGTGGCCCAACCGCGACCGCTTTGTACTCTCGGGTGGACACGGCTGCACATTGCTCTACTCCCTGCTGCATCTTACAGGATTCCCTGTCTCAATCAACGACCTCAAGAACTTCCGTCAATTAGGCTCCAACACCCCGGGACACCCGGAAGTTGGACAGACCGTAGGCGTCGAGACCACGACAGGCCCGTTGGGCCAAGGCATCGGCAATGCCGTGGGCATGGCTATCGCCGAAAAAATGATGGAGGCCCATTTCAACTCAGCCGGAG
The DNA here is from genome assembly GCA_964618405.1 of uncultured Lentisphaerales bacterium. Taxonomy (GTDB): domain Bacteria; phylum Verrucomicrobiota; class Kiritimatiellia; order RFP12; family UBA3636; genus JBBQIY01. The sequence continues at coordinate 20,844 of CAZUAY010000001.1, read as the reverse complement.
CCGAACTCTTCAATAACTACACATACGCCTTCTGCGGCGACGGCGACATGATGGAGGGCGTCAGCCACGAAGTCTCTTCCTTTGCCGGGCACTTGAAGCTTAACAAGCTAATCCTGTTCTACGACTCCAACAAAATCTGTATCGAAGGCTCCACGGATGCCACGTTCACCGAAGATGTCAAAGCGCGTTACAAAGCCTACGGCTGGAAAGTAATTGAAATCGACGGCCACGACTATGTTCAGATCGACAAAGCCATCCTCAAGGCTAAGCGCACCGCCGACGCCCCGACTCTCATCTTCTGTAAAACGACCATTGGCAAGGGCAGCCCGAATAGAGCCGGTTCAGCCAAGGCCCACGGCGAACCGCTGGGCGCAGAAGAGGTTAAACTCACCAAACTTGCCCTCGGCCTTCCACCCGAGTTAGATTTCTACGTTCCCGAATCCGTCTACGACATTTTCGCAATTCGAAATGCCGCCTCTCAACGGTTGGCCAGTCGCTGGAAACGTCTCCACGAAACGGCCGTACTCGCCAACCCAGAATTGGCAGCAAAATGGAATGCTTTTTACGATTCAAAACTCCCTGCCGACCTGGAAAGCCAATTCCCAACCTTCGATAAGCCGATCGCGACACGCGCTTCGTTCGGTAAAGTCATCCAGACCCTCGCCAAGGCTCTGCCCAACTTCGTCGGCGGATCCGCCGACCTAGCACCGAGCAACAAATCCTGGCTTGAAGGTTATTCCGCTATCACGCCTACTGATTTCTCCGGTCGCAACATCCAGTACGGCGTACGCGAATTCGCTATGGCAGCAATTCAAAACGGCCTACTCGTCTACGGAGGTCTCCGCAGCTTCGTCTCCACGTTCTTCGTGTTCTCCGACTACCTGCGCCCCGCCGCTCGCATCGCCGCCCTCTCCCACCTGCCCGCGATCTATGCCTTCACCCACGATTCCTTCTATGTCGGCGAAGACGGCCCGACGCATGAGCCGGTCGAACACCTCGCCGCCATGCGCGCGATTCCTAACATGACGGTCATCCGCCCCGCCGATGCCTCCGAAACGGGTGCCGCGTTCATTGCCGCCCTTAAGAACACAACCGGCCCCACCACGCTGTTGTTCACACGACAGAATCTGCCAGTCCTTGAACGCACCGATGCCACCGCACCCGCGATGCTGGAGAAGGGTGCCTACACCCTCTTCCAGAACGGCCAAGGCCTCCCAGAGCTGATCATCATCGCCACCGGCTCCGAAGTTTCGCTGGCACTTAAAGCCGCTGCTGAACTAAAGGACATCAACGTCCGGGTCGTCAACATGCCCTCCTGGGAACTCTTTGAGAAGCAGACCCAGGCCTATCGTGACGGCGTCCTCGACCCACGCTGTACGAAGCGTATGGTCGTCGAAGCGGGCACTTCCTTCGGATGGGCGAAGTACATTGGCCTCAACGGTGCAACTGTCACGCTCGACACCTTTGGCGAATCGGGCCCCGCCGAAGCACTGGAGCAGCACTTCGGCTTTACGGTCGAAAACGTCGTCGCAAAGGCCCGAGCCCTACTCGCCGATTAGAACCCGACAGGTTCGTCGTCATCCGCTTCCCTCGAGACCGACTCCGACTCTGTCGGAGTCGTTTCTGTATTCGGACGGTATTCGCGCGGAATGCCGAAGGCAAGCAGCCCTAATGCCTGCTCCAAAACCACGCTCAGGCCATACGCTTCGGCCGCATTAAAGAGGATGCGGATGCGCGGCGCAGGATCACCTCCAGTCTTGCTACGGCGCGAGACGTCGAGGGCATACCCTGGATACGGATCTAGCTGATGAACAAGGTTGATGATCGTCGTCGTGCTACGGCTGTCGTGGTAGAGCCCCTTACCTTCGTTGACGTTCACCGCCAGCCCCTTGAAAACGGGAAGCATTTGGCAAAGATCACCGAAGTTGAGTTTGACGGTGACGCGGTTCATCCAGTCAAACGTAGCATGTTGACGGTTCCCTTGGTCGTTGGATCCCGACGCCACGCTCTTCTGCTGGGCGAGTGTTAGAAAAACGGATCCATCACGATCACCGGTGGCGGGGACAACCTCAAAGCTCGCGACGCTGCCCGTTCCTTTTCCGTTCGCATGATAGAACGAAAGTTTAGGACGATAGTTTGTAGCCTGTTCATTTGTCGTATTGTTATTGCTCATATCTGCCTCCTTGTTTTATTTTTTGTTTTACGTTTGGAATGCCGAGCATCCCTTGAAAACAACCCTAGCCTATCATGAGCTGAAGCGGAAAGTGTCGCTTGACGAGCGACATTTTCAGACCGTCAAGAGCGGCTGCCCAAATTCAAAAAGCGCATCGTTGATCTTAAGAAGATCGTAGATCCCTCGCTCAAGGAAGTAGCGGACGATCAGGTCGAAGTGAGCACTTCTGGAAAGCGAATAACCAGCCGATTCCAGAAGGGCTTGCGCCTGAGCAGGCGAGAGACGCAACGCCAGCGCAAAAGCAACAACGGTGGTCTTCTTCGGTTGATAAGCGGAATCGCTCCGAATTTTCGAAAAGAGTTTTCGATCGACATGAGCACGCTTATAGACTTCTACTTCGCCAATTCCGCTTTCTCGGATGAGCTGAAACAACCGACGAGAGAAGGTAAAGTCGGCGTGCGCAAGATAACCAACCAGATCGGCTGAAGGATCGCAGACAATCGGATTCCTAACTTCGGGACTATTCCCAAAGCCTTCTAAGTAAGCACGAATGGATTCCAACAAATCCTCATCCGCAGGATAAGGGAGACCCTTTTGTTCATCCGTATGTTTCATCGCCAGTAAGCGTATCATGAATACGACTCTCGTGACAACTACCCGATTGGGCTCACGCTAGTCCTGTTATTTTAGCGCTACGCTCTCCCCTGTGTCTCAGCTCGCAAGGTAACGCTTGATAGAATTCCCGATGCGCACGAGCACCTCAGCGCGATGATTGTCGTCCGAGGCTAACGTCGTAATTCGAAATCCCAAAATTTCCGTATGGAACCCAGTTAATGGCGTGACGCAGACGCCTTCAGAAGCCATCATATAGTGGACGAAGCGTTTATCGAGCGCAACGCCTTCGACAGACTTTTCTACAAATGCGCGAACGACTGGGTCTGCGATCGGAAGTGTTTGTTTATCGTTCAGAATGCCATCTTCAAAAACAACGCAGAAATAAAACGCTCCCTGCGTGCGGCGCACGATCGTCCCGGGGACATTGTCTCGGAAATACTCATAGACTTGATTCGAGCGACGCTCAAAAATTTTGGCACGTTCGGCTTTAAGCGCAGGAAAACGCGGGTCGCCATAAACGGCTGGAATAGCCATCTGTGGCAGCGTGGTGGAGCAAACCTCCATCATCTTGCTCTTCACGAGGGCATCGCAATACTCGCGGAAATATTCGGAGGAGTTACGGTTGAGCATTTCGATCCAACCGCAGCGCGAGCCTGGCCAAGGGAAATCCTTCGAGATACCACGAAGCGCCAGCGCCGGAACATCACCGAGGACTTCAGATATGTGAAGTGTCTCCGCACCGTTGTAACAGATCTGAGAGTAGATTTCATCACAGATGATGAAGATGCCGTATTTCCGCGCAATCGCCACAATCCCTTCGAGTGTCTCGCGCTTGTAAACCGAACCCGTTGGATTGTCGGGATTCACGATCGCGATAGCCACAACCTGCGGATTGTATTTAATCTTGTTTTCAATCTCCGCGAGATCCGGCTGCCAATCGTTTCGCGGATTAAGTTGGAATTGGAGATGACAGTAGTCGCCACGCTTGCCCTCATTCGATGTGTGCGTCGGGTACGATGGTGAGGGCATCAGAACGCGTTTGTCTTTCTGAATGAGATCGTAGATTTTGTCAACGGCATCCGCAATACCATTGAAAAAAAGAATGTCGTCTGGGCCGATCTTTAGCCCACCAGGACGCTTCGATGCGAGGTCAGCAAGGAACTCTCGAGTCTTTAACACACCGCGACTCGGACAATAAGCCCACGAGAAATCATCCAGTTGGATGTTGCGAACCGTCTCCTTAACCCACGGCGCAACCTTCTCACCGGCCATAATAGGATCGCCGATGTTCTCCCACGTAATGGGGATGCCGAGCTTCTGCAGGGCATTACCGAAATCGACGATCTCGCGGATTTCGTAGTGAAGGTTTTTAATGCCGTCGTGGGCTATTTTCATTCGCATAGCTAGAACTTAAACTTTCTTCCGAAGCTCGCTAAAGTGGCGAGCCGATTTGAGTGTGTTGGAAAGAAGCATGGCGATGGTCATGGGGCCAACGCCGCCAGGGACGGGCGTAATCGCGGAGGCAATGGGCTCCACCGCATCGAAATCGACATCGCCGACCAAGCGGAAACCAGATTTTTTTGTAGCATCTTGAATTCGGTTCACGCCAACGTCGATGACAACGACGCCCGGCTTCACCATGTCTGCTGTCACGGTATTCGGATGGCCTGCAGCGACAATAAGAATATCCGCCTGACGTGTGAATACGCCCATGTCGGGAGTGCCTGTATGGCAGATTGTAACCGTCGCATTCGCACCGGCGCGTTTTTGAAAGAGCAAGTTCGCAACGGGTTTACCCACAATGTTGCTGCGGCCAACGACCACGACGTGCTTGCCGGATGTCTCAACCCCACTGCGCTTCAGCAGTTCGAGTATTCCCGCTGGCGTGCAGGAAACAAACGTATCCTCGCCAAGCAACAGTTTACCCAAACTCACGGGATGAAATCCATCCACGTCCTTTTCAGGGAGAATCGCCGTGATGACTTCCGACTCCGCGATATGCTTCGGCAGCGGCAACTGGATCAAAATACCATGGACCGTAGGGTCGGCATTCAACCTCGCCACTTCGGCGAGAAGTGCTGCCTGCGTTGTCTCGACTCCCATGCGAATGGGAAATGAACGGATACCCGTTTCTTGGCAGGCGCGTTCCTTCGCCGTAACATAAGAAACGGACGCCGGGTTTTCACCCACGAGGATCACGGCAAGGCCCGGAATCATTCCCGCCGCCGCTAGTTTCGCGGATTCAATTGCGATTTCCGATCGAATCTGCGCCGATATGGCCTTCCCGTCTATAATCATGGTGAAATTCTCGTTGACTGATGTTTCGTGATTTCCCGTCTTGCGTCGGAACTGTGTTCGTCTTCTTAGGGCGCTAAAATTAGATAATTTTGCAGATGCGATCCATCGCCTTGACAACGTTGTCGAACGAATTAAACGCGCTGATACGGATGTAGCCATTTCCACAACGTCCAAAGCCCGAACCCGGCGTCGTCACCACGTTCGCCTCGGCGAGAAGCTTGTCGAAGAACGCCCACGAATCCATGCCCGTGTTGAACCAGATATACGGAGAATTGTCGCCTCCTGTTGTCTTAAATCCCTTGGCATTGAGCCGTTCGCGGATGTGCTTTGCGTTGGCCAGATAGCCATCAATCAAGGCCGTCGCTTGCTTCTGTCCTTCAGCCGAGAAGATCGCCTCTGCGGCGCGCTGGACGGGATAAGAAACCCCATTGAATTTTGTACTCATCCGGCGACGCCAGAGCGGAGCGAGCAGCACGGGCGAGCCGTCTTCGGAAAAAATGCGACATTCATTGGGAACCACGCTGTAGGCGCAACGTGTTCCCGTAAAGCCGGCCGTCTTTGAGAAACTACGAAACTCCACCGCGACTTCTTTCGCGCCTGGGATTTCGTAGATGGAATGCGGAAGCGATTCGTCGCGGATAAAGGCCTCGTACGCCGCATCGAAGAGAATCAGCGCCTTGTGCGCGTGAGCATAATCCACATACTGCTTAAGCTGTTCCTTGGTGGCGGTGGCGCCAGTCGGATTGTTGGGAAAACAGAGATAGATGAGGTCGACCTGCTCCGACGGAAGTGCCGGGAAGAATCCATTCGCTTCGTTGCATTCTAAATAAACGAGCCCCTCGTAGCGTCCGTCAACCGCTTGGCCTGTGCGACCCGCCATGACGTTCGTGTCGACATAAACGGGATAGACGGGATCGGGCACGGCGATCGTAATGCCGTCCGTTGCAAACAATTCTTGGAAGTTCCCCGTATCGCATTTCGCGCCATCACTGATGAAGATTTCGTCGGCATCAATCGCCGCACCGCGTGACTGGAAGTCGACGCGTGCAATCGCCTCGCGGAGGAAGTCGTAGCCGTAATCGGGACCATAGCCGCGGAATGTATCATCCGCTCCCATCTCCTGCGTGGCCGCCGCCATCGCATCCACACAAGCCTGAGGGAGCGCACGCGTCACGTCACCGATACCGAGCTTAATGATAGAAGCCGTAGGATTGGCAACTGTAAATGCCTTAACCTTGGCGGCAATGTTCGAGAAGAGATAAGAAGCTTGGATTTTCGAGAAGTGGGAGTTTGCAAGAATCATGGATGTTTACTTTTCTGCTGAATGGGGTTACATGAATCCTTTAATTGTGCCATTTTTCGGATAAAAATGCATCAAAAATTAGTACCCGATTACAGTCGCGAGTAGTGAGTTGCGAGTTGCGAGTTGTGAGGTTGGAGAGAAGGGAGTAGGGAGTAGGGCGTAGGGCGTAGGTTCCGCTGGGGGGCACCCCAGACCCCGTTTGAAAAACCTTTGTCGCTGCCAAGAAGTCGCTAGTCGTTAGTAAAAACCTTTGTCGTTAGCTTTGTCGCTAACTCTGTCGAACCAAGAAGTTGCGAGTGGGCCAGCCCTAGAGCCGCGTTAGTTTTTCCTGCGTCAAAGCAACAAAGTATCAAAGTGTCACACCGCCCAACCTCAGCGCAGCAAAAAATGGGCAGCTTTGACTACTTGGCGCTTTGATACTTTGACGCTGGTTTGTCACTACTAGCAACTAGCGACTAGCGACTAGCGACTAGCGACTTCTCCTAGCGACTAGCGACTTCTCCTAGCGACTTCTCCTCGCGCCTTCACGGGTCAATCACGCGTATTGCCATCCACTTGCCACCATGCCAGCGTTTGGCGAAGCCAAAGGAGAGCACTGAAATATAGAAGGCCAACAGAATCCACGCGTGGACGATTCCGCCGCCGAACTTGAAGATAAGGAGCTCACCAGGAATCCAGAAGAACCAAGCCATCAGCGAAAGGTAGACCATGACGAAACGTGTGTCGCCCACGCCCTTCAGCGCTCCGATAAGCACGATGGTTGCCGTGTCAAAAATGCCCCAAACGGTCATCAGGTACATGAGCATCGTCCCTGTGCGCAGAAATGCCGCCTTATCCAACCCCGTTTCACCCTGAGAGAAGAATAGGGAGAGAAGCGTCTCGGGAAGCAGGACAAATACCGAGCCGATAATGGCCATATAACACAAGCCGAGCTTGAGCGATGACCAACCGGACTTCATCGCGTAATCGAATTCCCCCGCCCCTTTGTATTGACCACTTTTGATCGATGCCGCCGCACCAAAGCCCATGAGCGGTGAGAAGGCCAGCGAATTGATGCTCAACGCCACGTTGCTGGCTGTCAGCGATACGGAATCGAGTCGGGCTGTCATCATGACGAAAAATGCAAATGCACCGACATCGAGCATGTTCTGAACGCCAGAGGGCACCCCAAACCGGATCAGTTTCCCCATGATCGGCCAATCGGGCGTAAACGCTTTCCGATACCCAAGTTCGCGCACAATTTTCGAGCGAAGCATGAAACCCAACTGGATTGTCGGTGACACGCAGGATGCGATGCAGGTTGCAATCGCTGCACCTTTAAGCCCCCACTCTGGGAGTCCAAATTTCCCGAAGATCAAAGCATAGTCGAGCACAATGTTGATAACACACCCGATCACGTTCGAGATGGTGTTGAGACGTACCCGACTCCGGCCCGTGAAGAAACCACTGATAGCCCATCCCAAGCCCACGGGTACGGCGCTGAACATCATCCAGGCGAAGTACATCCGTTCCTGTACGACCAGTTCTGCCGAATGGCCGAAACAGTCGATAAGCCAATACCCCAAAGGAATGAGCGCAATAAATATCGGCAGGCAGAGAAGGTTGAAGTAGATGCCTTGCACCGTCGAATGAACGCATTTAAGCCGTTCGCCAGCCCCAAAATACTGTGCAACCAGCGTGCCCGAATAGCCGCCAATCGCAATGAACAGACACATTAAAGCAAAGGCTAAAATCCCCGCTGGAAGTGCCGCCTGAATTGCGAGGTCATCGTAACGCGCCAAAAAGATGCGGTCGCAAAACTGCATCACGGTGAAGGCCGAGTTGGTAATCACCAAAGGAACAGCAATGGTCAGAATCTCCCGGAATCCGCCTTGTATAAACTTTTTCTTCACTTAGTGTCTGAACGACCGCTGGCCGGTGAACACCATCGCCACGTCGGCCTCGTTGCAGCAATCAATGACATCCCAATCTTTGATCGACCCGCCGGGTTGCACGATCGCCGTGATGCCCTCGCGAATGCCGACCATAGCGCCATCACGGAATGGGAAAAACGCATCGGAAACCATGCTACAGCCGATTAAGCCGCCCTTGCGCTCCTTGACGATCTCGTCAATCTCTGCGACCCATCGCTTCCCTTCATCGCCGAACTTCATCGTTAAATCATTATACGGCGTCGCATGCTTCTCCCAAGAAATCCAGTCGGCCAACTTGCGGTAAGCCTTGTCGCGAGCGATCTCTGCCACGCCAACTCGATCCTGTTCGCCCGTGCCAATACCGACCGTAACGCCGTCCTTGATGTAGAGCACCGAATTGCTCGTCACACCCGCTTCAACGAGCCAACCAAAAATGAGATCGTCGTTCTCGGCTGCCGTCGGCATACGCTTGATGCGATGAACCGTTCCGTCCTTCATCTTACATTCCGCGGGCATCAGCTTGTCCACCGTCCTCGCCTCCGGCACGAACGACCACTGCGCCACAACACCCCCATCCACGAGCGATTTGAAATCGACAACGCGTTTGGCGACGAAATCGGAGAGCCTCGCCATATTGCGGATGCGCATCACCCGCAAGTTCTTTTTCGTAGCAAAAATATCCATGACTCCTGGGGCAAACTCCGGAGCCACGACGACCTCGGCATAGTTCTCGGCGATCATCTTCGCTGTGTCAATGTCGAGTTCGCGGTTGACGGCGATGCACCCACCGAAGGCGGCTAGGCGATCGGCCTTGTTCGCCTTATAGTACGCATCCTGAAGCGATGATCCCACGGCGGCGCCACACGGATTATTATGCTTCACGATAACAGCGGAAGGCTTATCCACCAGATAGCGCAGAATGTTGAGCGCATTGTCGGCATCCGTCAAGTTGGTCTTACCCGGATGTTTTCCGGACTGCAACAGTTCTGGCTCGGACGCCAACGTGTTGCCCGGCGCGAGCATCTCAACATCGCCCAGCACGAGATTCCCATTCACAAGCTTATAGACGGCCGCTTCTTGACCAGGATTCTCACCATAGCGGAGCCCTTTATTTTCGCCATCGATCACCCACGATACTTTTTGGTATCGGAGGGTCTGGCGATTGATGCCATCAATGAAAGAAATTTCCATTTCGGGCGTAAAGTGGTCGTCCATAATCGTCTTATAAGCTGCCTTGTAGTCCATAATGAGGAGATGGGTTGTGTTTGTTGTAGACGCGGCGTCCTCGCCGCGTGAGAAAGCAGCAAGGACGCCGCTTCCACTCTGTAGCGAATCGCCATAAATCAGAATTGCTATCTCTTTAGAAACGTGCGCGGTCAGCAATAAGCTTTGCCTTGTAGGCCACGGGATCAAAATTCTCGATGCGGGCGACTCCATCTTCGACTGCTGTTTTCGCAACGGCCAGAGAGACCTCTGCGAAAATATCCTTGTCGAACGGTTTCGGGATGATGTACTTCGGACCGAACTCCAGCGGCTCCCCTGGGTACAGCGCCTTCGTCTCGGCACCGGCAGGACGTCGAGCCGCCTGGGCAAGCGCTTCTGCCGCCGCGACCTTCATGCGTGGCGTGATCTTGCGAGCTCGGACATCGAGTGCACCTCTGAAGAGGAACGGGAAGCAGAGGACGTTGTTGATCTGGTTTGGATAGTCGGAACGGCCCGTTGCCATCACGAACGGCTTGTCGCCCATCACCTCAGCAACGGCCTCATAGCAGATCTCAGGATCGGGATTTGCCAGCGCAAAAATCGCTGGATGCGGCGCCATCGAAGCAATCCATTCTGGCTTCACACAGTCCGCCTTCGAAACACCAATAAAGACATCGGCACCAACCATCACCTGATCCAGAGTTCGGAATGGCGTTTCGACGGCGACCTGCTCGTGACGAGCCTTGTTAATCGACCGCCCCTTATAAATCACACCCTTGCTATCGCACATGGTAACGTCACGAACACCGCCAGCCAGAAGCATCTCACGGATCCGCGTGCCGGCTGCCCCTGCTCCGTTAATCACGACCTTCAGATCGCGCATTTCGCTCCCGCGGAGGCATGCGAAATTTGTCGTCCCTGCCAGAACAATGATGGCCGTGCCCCACTGGTCGTCATGAAAAACTGGGATGTCCAACATCTCTGCCAGCCGATCCTCAACTTCGAAACATGCCGGCGAAGCGATATCTTCCAGATTAATCCCGCCGTACATCGGAGCGATCGCCATGACGGCGTCGATAATACGTTGCGGATCCGTTGGTCCTGTCGACAAGCCGCCCTCGCGACAGTGATCGAGAACCACAGGCCAAGAATTGACATTGGCGAAAGACTTGAACAGAACGGCCTTGCCTTCCATGACGGGGATCGAGGCGGTCGGACCGAGATCGCCGAGACCGAGAATCGCCGTGCCGTCCGTGACGACCGCCACAAGCCCACCCTTCGCCGTATAGTCGAATACCTTTTCTGGGTCGGCAGCGATTTGCTTGACAGCCACGGCCACGCCTGGTGTATAAGCGAGGCAGAGATCATCGACCGTCTTCAGCGCTTTCGGCATCCCGAGTGACACCTTGCCACCGAGGTGGTAATTCAGAACCGCAACTTCTTTGTCTGTCATTTTATCTCCAAAATACTTATTGTTAAAATGTCCACCCGATTTATAAAGAAGCCGAACGAACGACCGATACTTTTACAGAAACTACCCACGCAAGTCAAGTGCGGAGTTGACTCTCCTATGTCCTTGTGCTAGCATCTGCGCATTTCTAATCAGACAAAAAGAGCCTTCGTAACCTAAGAGACGATGAGAAATGACCGCTAAAAAAACAGCTTCCAAAACCAAGATACAGCCCGGATTAAAGGCAGTAATAAGTTCGGGAAAGTCGAAGACTGGCTCGGACAAAAAGGCAATCCCTTCAAAAAAGGTAGCGCTTTTAAACTCCCAAAAGCCTCTTGTCGCTCGGTCCAAAACTGTAGCTTCTCCCATAAAAAAAGCCGTCGCGAAAACGAAAGCCTCTCCAAATTCTCCTGCCACCAAGCAGATCTCGCCCTCTTCAAAAAGCTTAAAAGACCCCAAACGCAGCAGCGGTACCGTTAAATCTGCAAAAACAGCAGTAAAAAAAACGAATCCTAAAGCCGCAACATCGAAAACTCCTTCCCATAAAACGGCTGCAAAGCCGGTGGAAGAAGCTGCAGCTAAGCGGTCCGGAAAAGCATCAAAAAAAGTGACACCACCTGACAAAAAGATGACGGTCAAAAAACCAACTTCAACCAAGACGACCCAAACCGCGGATAAAGCCAAAATTACCACAAAGGCACCCAAAGACGCTGTAAAAAAGCCTGTTCTCCTACCGAAAGCGTCCCCGGATCCGGTAACAATTAAACCCGAAAAAGTATCCACCCCTTCTAAAAAAAACCGAAAAAAAACAACAAAACATTTTACACCTGCAGAACTGAATGTCTTCTACGCCACGATGCTTGCTCTACGCGAACGCCTTACCGCGCAAGTCAGTGAATTGCGAGAACAATCGCTCCTCCGCCATGATGAGGTCAATCAAGATGAAGACGGAACGGATGCATTCGAACGGGTCACCAGTCTCGACCGCGCCAGCACCGACCAATCGCAGATCAACCAGATCAACAATGCAATTCTGACCATCACAAAAGGCACTTACGGACTCTGCGAAAGTTGCGGAGAAAAAATCGAACGCCCCCGTCTTAATGCATTACCCTTTGCTGAAATGTGCATTAAATGCCAGTCCGAGCTGGAAGGCGATACCAACCGTAGAAAACCCTCCACGGACCTGCTAGACTGACCTGCTGGAACTGCGCACCGACATGTTGCTCGCCCTAACAATAATCGTGACTTTTCTTGACCAGCTAACAAAATGGCTGGTCTGCATTAAATTGGGTGCTTACGATCACCTCACGATAATTCCTGGTTTTTTCAGTCTGCGCAGAGTGTTTAACACCGGTGCGGCTTGGGGAATGCTCTCCGGACAGCGAGCGCTGCTAGTCAGCGTCTCCGTTAGCATGCTGGGCCTCCTCTGGTATAATCGCGCTGAATTCACCAAGTCCGGCCGCCTTGCACAGATCGGAATAGGACTTTTGACAGGCGGCATCATCGGCAATTTGATCGATCGCCTGAAGTGTGGAGCCGTTATCGATTTTCTAGACTTTCACTGGTCTACGGTCTACACGTTCCCTACGTTCAATATCGCGGACACAGCCATTTTCCTTGGCATTCTGGTCTACTTCATCCAAACCTTCATTTCTGAAAGACGGAACTGAGCGACATGCTTTCGAGCAAAACTACCTTGTGGCTCTTCATTCTTCTCGCCTTGGTATCGGCCGCTGCGTGGTTCGAGAAGCGGCATCTTCCATCGGGTGGCCTCGGCGCAATTCCGTCTTCCATTTTTTCCGGTGAAATCACCCGCACAGACCAAATCACCATAAAAGTCCCTAACACCACGATCAAATTTTCGCGACACCAGAATCAATGGGAAATCAAGGAACCGATTCAGTGCAGAGCTGATTCAAGTCAAATCGATTTTATGCTTGAGACGATCGCTCGAACAACCCCGCGCGACCGCGTTTCCCTGCGGCAGAGGAAAAACCGAGGCCTGGGTCTGGTTGATTATGGTCTTATCAGCCCAAAGGCCGTCGTCTCATTAGAAGGACGTGACGGCACATCGACCCTGAGCATGGGTGCGGACACACCGGCTGGCGATGGAGTCTTCGTCATGGCCTCTGGCTCATACGACGTCTATATTGTCGATAGAATGCTCCTAGACCTCCTCCCAACGTCTGTCGAGGACTTCCGAGACCGAGCGCTCGTCCCAGTATCTCAGGACATTAATGGCATCGAAATACGCCAGCCAGGCAAAAGCCTTGTCAAGCTCATGAAAACAGGTTCGAGCTGGAAAATGACAAGTCCTCTCGAGATTAGTGCCTCCATGCCAGCCGTCAACGCACTCCTAGGATCCTTGGCGAACGCCACCATCGAAAAGTTCGTCTGGACTCCATCGAAGCGTCAGACAGGCAACGACCTACTTGAAGATGCCTGCACCTCACTAGGAATCTCAGCAGACGAGTCTAAACTCATCGCAAGCATCAAGTTCGCCGACGAATCGACTGTCACCTTTAATTTCGGAGGTCTCGACCCTGACTCACCTGATTCGATCTTTGTTGTCTCGTCTCTAGACAACAGCATTTTCACCGTTAGCAAAATTATCATTGATGCACTGCAACTGGATGCCGACGTCCTCCGCGAACGCCGTATCTTCCCGCTTCTCACTTCCGAAGTGATCTCGATCTCTTGCAACAGCGCGAACACCTCATTCGCCATGCACCTCAACAACACCCTCACGGCGTGGACGATCTCACGTCCGTCCAACCAACCCGTCGATCAGAAGGCCGCCGCAAAATTTCTCGAAGAACTTCTTCACATCGAAGATCAAAACGTCACAACCCTATCTGAGGAAGAAGCGCAAACTCTTGAGAAAGGGGGTATCGAAACTGTTAAGATCGAAATCACACCCGTTCCACCGCTTGAAATCATAAGAGCATTTGCAACTGTCAAACGAGATGCAGACGGGAAAACCGTTGCATTCGAAATTTCCGTTCCTGAAAGGAAACTCCGGCATCGAATCCCCGCAGATAGTCTTCCCACAAACTTCCTCGAGCCTGCTTGGTTCGCCTCGATGCGCGATAAAACAATTTCATCGATTCCAACCGAAATGCTCTCCGCTATCACACGCCGCGTAGGATCCCGCGAAGAGACCGCCATTCTCGGTCGTGATGGCCAATGGTTCTCCGCGAAACCACTCCCCATTGTCGCAAACAAGACTTCTCTCGATGCCCTTGCTAGGCTATTTGCTAACTTCAAAGCGCTACGCGTATCGACCCTGTTCTCGCCGGACACCAACGGATACGGCCTCAACCCAGCATCGATCGAATTCATCATCACAACGAAAATACCAGAAACTCCTGTCGTGATCGTACTCGTCGGCAACATCCTCGCCGATGGCTCTGCCCCTATCAAAGTCAAGGGGTTGGATGCTGTTTTCATGGCTTCCCCCGAGGATGTCGCCTTGCTCTCAAATGACCTCACCACGAATCCCCTCAAATAAAGGATTCGGCGTTTTTGACTTCTCGTGCTGCTTTTGATACGATTACGCACGCTTATAAACGTTATCAGAATACAGGATTCCCACTATGCAAAAACGCCGCATCGTCGTCACCGCAGCCCTTCCCTACGCCAATGGAGATATCCATCTTGGTCATCTGGTCGAATACCTCCAGACCGACTTTTGGGTGCGCTTCCAAAAAATGCGTGGCCACGAATGCCTCTATATTTGCGCCGACGATACCCACGGCACGCCCATCATGATCCGCGCCCGAAAGGACGGGATCACGCCAGAGGAGTTGATCGAAGCCAGCTACGTACGCCACACAAAAGATTTCGCCGATTTCCAAATCGAGTTCGATAATTTTTACACCACGAACTCGCCCGAAAACCGAGACTTCTGCAACACGATCTTCAAACGTCTCGAGAAAAACGGCGCTCTGTTTTGCAAAGACATCCCCCAGCTCTACTGCCCCGACGACAAGATGTTCTTGCCCGACCGTTTTGTCCGCGGCACCTGCCCCAAGTGCGACGCCCCCGACCAGTATGGCGACTCCTGCGAGAAGTGCGGTGCCACCTACGCCCCCATCGAAATGAAGGACGCCCACTGCGCGGTCTGCGGCAAGGCCAAGCCCGAAGAGCGCAACAGCGAGCACATCTTCTTCGATGTCGATCAGTTCCGCAACTACCTCAAGAACTGGCTGTCCAAACACGTCGCCACAGACGTCGCGAATAAACTTCTCGAATGGTTTTCCGATGATGCCAAGCTCTTGCCGTGGGATATTTCGCGCGATGCCCCCTACTTTGGATTCGAAATTCCAGACCACCCCGGCAAGTTCTTCTATGTCTGGCTCGACGCTCCCGTCGGCTACATGGCTTCGCTCCTGAATTGGTGCCTCAAGAACGGCGAGAAATTCGATCGCTGGTGGAATAACCCCGATGCGGAATTGTATCACTTCATCGGTAAAGACATCGTGCGCTTCCACTGCCTCTTCTGGCCCGCGATGCTGCATGCGGCCGACTTCAAGGGCCCCGACCAAGTTTTTGTCCACGGCTTTCTGACGGTCAATGGCGAGAAAATGAGCAAGTCGCGCGGCACCTTCATCAATGCGCGAACCTATCTCGATCACCTCGACCCCGCCTTCCTCCGCTACTACTACGCCTGCAAGATCAACAATACCACAGACGATGTCGACCTCAGCCTCGACGACTTCTCGCAGCGCGTCAACAGCGACCTTGTGGGCAAGATCACCAACCTCGCCTCGCGCGGCGCTCAGATGCTCCACAAAAGCCTTGATGGCACCATGGGCGTAATGGATGAAGACGGCAAAAGACTCGTCGCGATGTTTCTCTCCAGAGCCGACATCATTGCGGAACACTACGAAGCCCGCCGCTTCTCGCAAGTTCCTGTAGAGGTCTGCAAGCTCGCCGATGCCGCGAACGAATACTTCGATGCCGTGCAACCTTGGAAGACGATCAAGACCGATGCAGAAGCCACGCGCAAGGTGCTCACCACGATTCTCAACCTCTTCCGCCTTCTCGCCATTTACCTAAAACCGATTCTTCCGCACTATGCCACAAAGGTTGAAAAGCTTTTCGGGGAAGATTCCTACACGTGGGAATCGCTGAAGGTTGTCCTCGAAAATCGCGCCGTCGCTCCTTACGAATACCTCGCCGTCCGCGTTCTGCCCGAACACGTCGCAGGCATGGTAGAAGCGTCCAAACCAGAAGTGACCGACGTGCCGGTTGCCGCCGAACCCGCCGTTGAGCCCTTAAAATCCGAAATCGAAATCGGCGCCTTCGCCGCTTCCGATATGCGCGTCGCGCGTGTCGAAAACGCCACAACCGTTGAAGGCTCCGACAAGTTGATCCAACTCACGCTCAGCCTCGGCCCGCTCGGCACGCGCAACGTGTTCTCCGGCATCCGTGCTTCTTACCCAGACCCCACGGTGCTCAACGGCAAACTCGTGGTGCTGCTCGCCAACCTCAAGCCCCGCAAGATGCGCTTCGGCATCTCCGAAGGCATGGTGCTCTCCGCCGGCTCCGACACCTCGAAACTCTGCGTCATCTCCCCCGCCGGCAATGCCAAACCTGGCGACCCTATCGGCTAGGCCATCCTCATGAGTGCATACGATCAAGAATCCCAAACGAAAGCCCCGCGTTACTGCATCGATTTATTTTCTGGATGTGGAGGCCTCTCGCTTGGGCTCGAACAGGCCGGATTCACGCCGCTACTTTTTAGCGAACTCAACGCGAATGCTGCTGAAACCTATATCGCCAACCGAGAAGGGAAAGATATTATTCCTGTCGGAGATATCTATAGCCTCACGGATGCTAATCTGGAAATTCTAAAGCTGTATTGGAAATATAACAAAGGCATTACAGATATTGATCTGGTCTGCGGAGGACCGCCCTGTCAGGGATTTAGTGGCATCGGGCATCGTAGAACGTTCAACCTCGACAAGAAGGATATTCCCTCAAATCATTTATTTCAAGAAATGGCACGAGTTATCCGATGTATCAAGCCAAAGATGTTCCTCTTCGAGAATGTCCGCGGTTTGATTAACTCCAAATGGGATGCGGCCGGAACCAATGGCGAAGTATTCCGAGATGTTCTCAATGAATTTAAGTCCATCCCGGGCTACTCTGTACGGTGGAACCTGATCCATTCAAAGGACTATGGCGTTCCTCAAAACAGACCCCGCATTTTAATGGTAGGAATTCGATACGACATCTTGCATCCAGAAACACAAATGATGCTTCTCGAAGATGAAAATGAATCGGTAACCTTTGACAATCCAACAGCGGTCAAATGCGGGTACCTTCCCAAGCCGTCGGGCAATGCGCCCACTCTAGTCGAACTTCTTTCAGACCTAGTCGACCCAAACTATTTGAGTAAAAAAGCCACGACTCACTATGGTAGCGCTCCTCAAAGTCAAATCCAGAAGGAATTGCGGACTTTGCCATCAGGAAAAATTATGGGCAAAGGAGCACCACTTTCAGAGCAGGAATATTCGAACCACTCGGACTATATTCGCGAAAAATTTGCCTACATGATTGCGAACAACGGGGAGATTCCAGAGGACAAGAAAACGAAGAAATTTGCCCAGCGCGTCTTCCCGACCACTTGGGGAAATGATGGCCCGAATATAACGGCATGTTCACTGCCTGAAGACTACGTCCATTATGAACAACCGCGCGGGCCCACCGTGAGAGAATGGGCAAGAATTCAAACTTTTCCTGATTGGTATATTTTCAAAGGAGCCAGAACAACCGGTGGGCGTAGGCGTGCAGGCGACCCCTCAGCGGGGATCTGGACACGCGATGTACCTCGCTATACGCAAATTGGGAACGCTGTCCCTGTTCTTCTTGCAAGACGAGTTGGGGAACATTTCGCCAAAATTCTAAGTCATGAAATCGAGGTAGAAAATGAGCGAACGAACACTGTCGCAAACCGAAGCCGTTAATCTCGCAAAACTTAATGAGTGCCAGTTGGAAAGCGTACTCCTTTTTCTTACACGAACAGGTTTTGAGAAATCGATTTGCGATGCGACCGCTCCAATTCGCGCTTTTCTTTTCAAGAATGCAATCCATGACTATTCTCAACAAGGTCAAAGGCCTGAAAACAAAATTGTAAAAGATATTGCAATGGTGCATTCTCAGGGCGTTGACACACTCAGCATGTCGTTCTATAGACCTGCAAGCAAAAAAGGGGATCCGCGTCTTTGGTTTTTAAATTCGAGGAAATATATACAAGGCGACAATGTCTTAGCCCTTTTCATGCATGAAAGAAAGCTTCATGCGGTCAATCTGAGCACGCTTGACTTTTCAAGCCCATTTGTATCGACTTATTTTAAGAACGCTCTTGCCGAAAAATCCGCAGTTGCTCTTGAACTTCTTGCGATGCTGAAAGAAATCGCTAAGAACCCGATTCCCGCAACCTGCAAGGGTAGCACCGCCATAGGAAGAAGTGTTGAGACTGCTCTTGGGATCGCTATCAATTCAAGCTGTCTGCCAGACTATAAAGGGATTGAACTCAAAGCGAAAAGAGAAAAATCAACTACGCGAAATTCACTTTTCGCCTGTGTTCCAGACTGGAAAATCAGCCAGTGTAAAAGTTCTTCTGAAATTCTCGACAAATTCGGATACTGGCGTGAATCTGTTTTCCGATTGTACTGCACTGTCTCTACAAAACATGCCAACAGTCAAAATTTAGTCCTCTCCGTCGACGAAGTTGGAAGATTGCTGAATGAACTTCACAGAACAAGTAAGTCCGATGTTCCCGTGGCTATTTGGCGAATTGAAACATTGGAGAAAAAACTTCAACAGAAGCATAACGAAACCTTTTGGATTAATGCCACCACGGAAATAATCAAAGGGACGGAATGTTTCAAGTTAAACTCCGTTATGCATACGCGCCGCCCCAATGTTCCGCAGTTTGAAAGGCTCCTGTCTTCAGGCGACATCACACTCGACCATTTGATCAAACGGAAAGAGAACCAACGTGTTGTTGAGAAAGGCCCATTTTTTAAAATTGTTTCGACAAAAATCCCAGAACTCTTCTTTGGCCTGCCCAAAACCTACAAGTTGATTTAATTTATCGCCATGCAGAATAAACCCGACACTCCACGCGATTGGAAAATAGCGCTGCGTCTGCTGCGACAGATTGCGGCGTTGCCGGAGAATGCCGCTGCTCGGGTCGGGCGAATCAACGAGGCGCATGATTTCTTTGCGGGATCCGTCGTCGAACGCCTTCAAAAGCTGGCTCGCCTTCTGATGCCCGGGATTACGGACAAGCAATTGCTTTGCGTTCTCGTGCCGGTGGAGCGCGTCGCGGCGCGCGAACGCATCACCGATGCCGATATGGGCATAACCTCACACGACTCCTACGCCGTCGGACCCGCTACCTTCCCGCTCATCGTGGTAGCCGATAATATCCGCTCGGCGGTCAACATCGGCGGCCTGTTTAGGACGGCCGAGTTCCTCGGCGCAGAGGCCTTGTGGCTGTGTGGGTACTCTGCCACACCGGAGCATCCGCACGTGGCACGGTCTGCCATGGGTGCGGAGAAGATGGTCTCGTGGCGCTGGTTTGAAAACATCCGTGATGCTCTGACCGAGCTTCATCAAAACGGCATTCACCTCTACGCACTCGAAACCATTGAGTGGGCGCAGGATGTGACTGCGTGTGCCTATGAATTCCCCGCTGCCTTGATCGTAGGCAATGAACGCTTTGGTCTCGATCCCGAAATCGTCGAAATGGTAGATGAGGCCGTGATTATTCAAGCGCGTGGAATCAAAAACTCTCTCAACGTCGTGTCGGCACTGGCGATCGCAGGGCATGTAGTACGGGGGGAGTACGACGCGCTATGAATACAGATGCAATCCGAGAACGAGCGGTCGAACTGATGGCCGACACCATCGAGCTACCCTACGAGCCCGGATATCGACTCCACCACGGAGGACGAACGGCGACGCTCTGCATGGAGATTGCCGATACCGAGGGACTTACTGTCGACCGCGAAGCTCTCGCCCTCGGCGCACTCATGCACGACATCGGTAAGTCCAGTGCCGCCCCAGGCGAATCGCACGGCGGTCGGGGAGCCCAGATGGTGAAGGAGCTGTTTGCCGACTTGATGACGCCTGACGAACGAACCAAGGTCGCTGAAATTGTGGAACACCACTATGAACGCCCCAACAGCAGATGGTTTGCAAACAAAGCAAAACCCTTGTGGAGCACGGAAATCTTGGTTGTACAAGATGCCGATGTCCTCGATCATTTCGGCATTCCAGGAATCTGGCTTTCCATGCACTGGGCGGTGCAGAAGAAATTCTCCCCCGCCCTCGCGCGCCAAGAATGGTTCGAAGCCCCACGCATGGTGACCTGGCGCGCCGATGCGAGGCGCTCGCTTAACTTCGAAAGCTCCCGCCTCACCTTGGAATCGCGCATCACCGAAATGAATGATTTTTTCCAAAGACTCGTTTAAGGCTTGACTGGCAAAGATGGCCGAGCCAAGCTCATTACAAACGAGAGATCTCCGCATAAGATAGGCTCGCGGCGACGAGAAAAACACGCCGAAAACCCAGATCTGTCAAGTCCACTCACGACTCGCGACTGTAATCGGTCAGCGACTGGGGACGCATTCACGACTCATTGACCGATCATCAACGGCTACAGGTTTTTCTCCCCTGTGGCTGGCCTCGGCGAGGCCGGAATCGTCCGCGATCACCGATCGCGGCTACAGGCTCGCCCACTCGCAACTCACAACTTCTCCCAACACTGCATCCGGAAAATCTTGTAATCCGGTCTAAAAGATCCCACTCTCTCGACAAAGTTAGCGACAAAGCTCACGACAAAGTTTTCCCAGCTCGCAACTCACAA